>JBOGJY010000078.1:0-19642 GCA_050745325.1 Terriglobia bacterium | reverse complement strand
CTTTGATAATTTTGAGACAAACGAGATAAATGGGACGGCTTTTCACTCCTCTCACACTGTTACTCTAGCCCCTCGGGCTGCGCTCGCCTGGTCAGGAACGCTGGAAAACCTGGCGCAACTGCGAAATCGAAATGGCCTTGAGCGCAATCACGATGGCGAGAAAAATCATGCATCCCACGCCGCACAGGGCGCACAGAAACAACAGCAACTCCGGGACGCCGCGCGGCGTTCGAAATACCAGGCTCAGCCGCCACATGGCGAGGCCGGCGATGGCTAACGCGGTCATATCCTTGCCCGCGAGCGCCGCCAGCGTACGGTCAAACACGCTTTGAATTCCGGCCAGGTCATGCCCGTAGGCTGCCACGCCAGTCAGGATCAGCGCGGTGAGCAGGCCCAGCGGAACTCCTTTTGCGCCCAGGTGAAACACCCTGACGAAGAGCGCATATAGAGCGCACGCAAGGCCAGTGTACAGGGCCGAGAGGTACAGATAGCCTTTCATCTCGTGGCGGGCGAACATATAAAAGTTTAAAAGCCGCAGCCCGGACAGCGGCAGCAGGCAAAGAGAGTAACAGAAAAAAATCAGAGCCATCCGCGCCGTAGCCCCGGCGGAAAAACTGCCGCGCTGGAACATTAACTGCATGATGGGGCCGGGAAGCGCCAGGCAGCACGCTGTCACGAGGGAAACCAAAGCCAGCGCGATTTCAACCGCGTTCTGAACGATTTCTCGTTCCTCCGCCTCCGATTGGCGCGTCACGGCGCGTGAAAGAGCCGGTAAGACACTGGTGCCGACGCTTCCTGCAACCAGCTCCGAGATCGTGCTGATGATCTTCAAACCATAATTCAGCGCGGTGATGGTTCCCGGAGGCAGAAACGAAGCGAGCACGCGCTCAACGATCATAACGGCTTGCACGCCGATTGCGCCCACGATCTGCGAGGCGCCGGCGCCATGAAGCTGCCGGAAAGGCTTGCCCGCGCCGCGCAAGATTGGGCGGTAGCGGACAGGGAACGACCACACCACCTGGCCGCCCAAAATACACAACTGGGCGCAGTACCCCACGCAATAGCCCATCACGATGCTGTAATCCCCAAAACGGTGAAAGCCGCACCAGATAAAAGCGATGATCGACACGTTGCGGAAAAACCCGGCGGCCGAGCCGAGAGCAAAGCGATGCTGGCTGAAAAGGAACGAGCGGAAAACTTCCGCCGCGCCCGCCGGAACGATCATCAGGAAGAGCCAGCGCGCAAGCCTGGCGGACATCATCGATTGCCCCCTCATCAGGCCGGGCGCGACGCCGCGAACGATCCAGGGAGCGAGCGCAGCGCCGGGGATAGCGATCAGGATGAGTCCGGCCGCCACGAGGTTCAAGGCGTAGCTGAATCCATGCCACAACTGGCCGCGCCGCTCATCCGTGTCGAACGATGAGAAGAACGGGACCAGCGTAAACTGCCCGGTAGCGGTGATCAGGTTGGTGATGATGTAGGGAACGGTGAGGGCGACGTAGAAGGTGTCCGAGCCGCGTGAAAGACCCAGATGGGCGGCGATGCTGATTTCAACCAGTATGCCTGTGGCGCTGCCCGCAAATGAAAAGAAGCCAACCACCATGGACCGGCGCAGCAGGTGTCGCTTTGAGGGCATCGGCTCTCAGTGAAGGCTCAGATTGAGGCGTTAAGATTTTTTTGGCTCGCCAGCGGGGGCGGCGAGGCGCGCTAAGGCGGCGGCTTCGTCTCTGACAACCGGAAAAAATTGGGCCATCTGGACGCGATCTAGAATTTGCTTCAGCGGGGGCGCGATTCCGCAGAGCACCATCTGGGCCTGCGCCTTTTCCGCAGCGGTGCGGCTGGCGGCCAGAAAGCCGAGGCCCGTGGAATCGATGTAAGGCACGCCGGTGAAATCGAGGATCATCTTTTTAATTCCGGAATCAAAAAGCTCCTGGGTCTTTTTTCGCAGAGAGGGACCGTCCGCGCTGGCCGCAAACTTGCCGTTCAAGCTGACAATCACGACATCGTCCTGATACCGAATAGAGATTTTCACCTGACACCTTTCACTTCGCGCGCCGGAGGGAAGCTCCGCGGCGCCGGACAGAGAGACAAACCGCCGCCGAACCCGGCGTCAAAGACATGCTAGGAGGAGCCAGCCATCCCTGTCAAGCCAACGGAGACTACAGTGTTTGTATGACGCCGAATAGGCGCGGGTGCGGCGGCGTCACCGCCGCCGAATCACTTGAAAAATAAAGACCGGCGGCCAGAGGCCGCCGCTACAGCCGCGAAGCTGCAATCCTGGCAAGAAGTCGCGCCCGGCTCTGGTATTCTTATACTTTCGCGCCGTTGCTTTGCGGCGATCTTTGGTGACGGAGATTTATGAAGCTGCTGATCCTCGGAGCAGGGATGGGCATCGTGGGAGGGCTGGTTCCAAGCCCTCTGCATCTCATCGCGCTCACCCAGGTGGCGCTCAACCGCTGGCGGCGCGCCATTGAGATTCTCATTCTTCCTCCACTTGCCATCGATGGCGCGCTGCTGATTGTCACACTCTTCTTTTTCCGCTACGTGCCGCACAACATCGCCCACTACGTGGCCTATGCCGGAGGCGTCATTTTGCTTTGGCTAGGAGGCTTTTCCCTCTATAAAATGCGGGGGAAGACGCAGGAGGAGCTGGCGGATTCCCAAAGCCTCACCTATGCCAGCGTCATTGCCGCGTCGCTTGCCGAAGTGTCTTCGCCGGGAACGTGGATCTACTGGCTCACGCTCGCCGGACCCATTCTGGCTGAAGGCAAGCAAATTGGCTACCTGCGAGTGGCGCCTTTCTTCGCGGGCGGACTCATCGGCTATTACGGCGCCGCCATCTTTTCCGTATGGCTGCTTTCCTGGGGGGCAAGCCTGCACAAACAATTCAAAAAGCGCCTGCTGCTGGTGGCGAATATCCTTCTGCTCCTGCTCGGAGTGGGCTACCTGATCAACGCCGTGTATTTTGCCAAGTAGCAGCAGTTCGGGTCTGGATTTCTCGCCACATTTGCCGCTGTGACAGAAGGGCGGGGTTTCAATCTGCCGGAACCGCCCTCACCCACCGCTTCACGGTCCCCCCTCTCCCGCACGCGGGGGAGGGCAGTAATCGACTTGATTTTTCCTCTCTCCCCCGAACCGTGAGTGAGGCGCGTTTTCGAAGCAATGCCCTCACAAGTTATGCAATGAACTATTGTTCGAGCGTAGCGTTACTCGTCAGGCTTTCAGCCCGTCCGGGACCATGGGCATGGAAAATAGCCGGATGCCCGTTGCATTGAGAATCGCGTTGCGGATCGCTGGGGCGATGCACATGATGGGCGCCTCGCCCGCTCCGGCCGAAGGAATATCTTTGCGGTCGATCAAGACCACTTCGATTTTGGGCATGTCGCTGAAGCGGGGAACGCGATAACGCGAGAAGCGGTCATTCAAGATACGGCCGTTATCGAACTTAATCGCTTCAAAGAGGGCTCCGCCGAGGCCCATGATGGTTGCCCCTATGACAAGATTCTTCAGACCGTCCGGATTCACGATGGCCCCGCACTCAAACGCGGTGACCACCCGGACCACTTTCACGGTGCCAGCAGAGCGGTCGACGGCAACTTCGGCGCAATTGGCGAGATAGCCGCCCTTCTCCGTTCCACAGGCAACGCCAAAGCCGTGACCCGCCGCAGGCTTACTCCCGCCCCATCCAAAAGTCTTGGCAGCGGCGTCGAGCGCCGCCAGCAGCCGCGCGTCCTTCAAGTTCTTGCGCCGGAACTCGAGCGGGTCCATGCTCATCAGGCGCGCCAAATCGTCCATATGCGACTCGCGCGCAAAGTGGTTCGCCGTGGCCGCCAGGCAGCGGTACGATCCCTGGCGAAGGGGCGGATCGCACGGATGAAATTCAATGCGCTGGTTTGGAACGCTGTAAGGTGTTCCAATGCCCGCGCCCCCGGAATTGTAGTTGTGAAATTCCCAGGCGGTCAGCGCGCCATCGCTGTCGGCGCCGCTTTTGATCTCAATGACTCCAGCGGGACGGAACTAGGCCCAGGTGAATTCTTCCTCGCGCGTCCACTGCAAATGCACGGGCTTCCCGGCAGCTCGCGCCAGGCGAGCGGCTTCCACCGCGGCTTCGCCGGTGTGCTTGCCGCCGTAGGCCCCGCCGGTATCGGGCACGATGACGCGAACGTCACCTTCGGCAAGCCGGAACGCCTGCATCACTTCGTCACGGACGGCGAAAGGCCGCTGTGTCCCCGTCCAAACGGTGACTTTCCCGCCTTCCCATTCCGCCACCGCCGTGCGCGTCTCGAGCGGGGCGTGTGCGATGTAGGCTACCGTGTAAGTCTGGTCCAGCCGGTGCGCGGCGCGCGCCAGCGCGGGATCGATCGCGCCCGTTGTCCGGCTGCCGCGCTCATAACCACGGCTCTCTCCGCCTTGGCGCTTGCCCGCAGTTTCCTTTAAATAGCTGAATAATTCCTTATCTGAAATTTGCGGCGTGGATTTCCACTGTGCTTGGATGGAGGCGGCCGCCTTTTCCGCGCTTTCCGTGGCTGACGCAGTGACGCCGGCGAAATCTCCGTCGCGGACCACCGTCACGCCCGGCATGGCGCGAGCCGCGCTGGCGTCGAGCGACACAAGCGTGGCGCCGAACGAAGGCGGCCGGAGAACTTTTCCATAAATCATTCCGGGCCGCTTCACGTCGGGGTTGTATTGATGGCGGCCCGTTACAAAATCGACGCCATTAATTTTCGGAAGGGATGTTCCAGCTACTGTCCAATCGGCAGGCGGCTCGAGCGGATCGGTTTCCATCACGGTCTTCGCCAAGGTCTGTCCCTTGGCGAGATCGGCGTATTCGAGAACACGGCCGCTGGCGGCGTCGCGGACCGCGCCGTTGTTCGCGGTCAAGCCGCTTGTCGAAACCTTCCATCGCCTGGCCGCCATCTCGATCATCGAATCGCGGGCGACCGAGGCCACGCGGCGAAGCTGAGTCCCCATTTGCGGCGTGGTGCGGCTTCCGAAGGTGCCCATGTCGAAGGGCGTCAGCTTTGTATCCGCCATCACCAGAGTGATTGAAGCCACCGGCGCGCGCAATTCTTCGGCTACGGCTTCGGTCAGCGAAGTCCGGATGTTCTGCCCCATCTCGGCCTTGCCCGTATAGACTGCAACCGCGCCGGTTTCGCCAATGTGCAGCCATGCGCCGATATTTTGGGGAAGCCGCTCGCGCTGAAACCCAAAGCCGCGGCCTCCACCCGGCTCTCCGCTTTGAGCCCATGCAGCGTCTTTCAATATCAAGAAGACGGCAACGCCGCCGCCCATGACGCGGAAAAACTGTCTGCGATCCAGATCGAAGCGGTACGCAGGTGGCGCCGTGAACTCGTAACGCTCCGGCTCGATCACAAGAGTGGATTCTTTTTCCATACGGTATCCGTGGGTCAAGTCGTTATGCCTTCTTCATCAACCGGGCCGCTCGATGGATCGCCTCAACGATGCGCGGATAAGTTCCGCAGCGGCAGACGTTGCCTTCCATGAAGCGGATGATCTCCTCATCAGAAGGATTGGCGTTTGAATGAAGGAGGGCAACCGAACTGAGGATCATGCCGGGCGTGCAATAGCCGCATTGCAGGGCCTGGGCGTCAAGAAAAGCTTGCTGAACGGGATGGAGTTGGCCGGCTTGCTCCATCCCTTCGATCGTGGTGATTTGCTTCCCAGCGGCGCTCGCCGCGGGGGTAATGCAGGAGCGGCGAGGCGCGCCGTTAATCAAAACCGTGCAGGCGCCGCACTGCCCTTCGCCGCAACCATACTTCGGCCCCGTCAGCCCTACCTGCTCACGCAGCGCGTGCAGCAGGCTCGTATCAGCCTCGGCGCTCACGGCGTGCTGTTTTCCGTTGATGCGAAGCTCGATGGTCTTTGCCATAAAAAGCAGAGACAAGAGACAAGGGCCAAGAGACGAGTAAAAAAACGCTGGCAGCCGCCTTTGTAGCCGCGGCCCTTGCCTCGCCCCTTGTCTCTTTTTATTTTAGCATTCCCATGCTCCACTCGATTCCGTTGAGCATAAGCTTTTGGAACCAATCGGAGTTCCACGTGGCGTCCTCGTGCCCAAGGCCGCAATAAAAGACGCGGCCCTTGCCATCATGCCGGGTCCATGCGAGCGGCCAGCCGTAAAATCGATGATGGATGCCCGGCCTGTTCATTGGCACCGAGGAGGGGTCCAATCGAAGCAACACGTGTGAAGTGTTGTATTGAAAGTCGGCCATCTGGTAAATCTCGTCGTACACCTGGAACGACTTGCCGAGGAAACCCGCGATTGGGCTGTTTGGGTCTTCCACGTCCACTGTGACTTTTTGGCGCCACGGGTGATCATTGAAATAGGCGCCGATCAGCTCGAGATAAGGCTGCCACATGTAGAATGTGTCCGTGGCGCTGTGCACGCCCACGAAGCCGTGCCCCGAACGGACAAAGTTAATGAACGCCGATTTTTCAGCGTCCGTCATCGGCAGTTCGCCGGTCGTGTAAAACATGATGGCGTCGTAGTGCTTCAGGTTTTCTGGCGTAAACACCGAAACGTCTTGGGAAACGGTGGTGTCAAACGCGCCAGACTTTTCTCCGATTTGCTTGATCACCTGCACGCCGGTGGGGATGCTTGCGTGTTTGTAGCCAGCGGAAAGAGTAAAGAAAAGCAGATGATGCTGCTTACGGGGCCGTGCATTACCTGCGGGGGGAGCAATCAAAAATCCAGCTAAACCGAGCACGAGCGCAAGAGCGAGTGAGTTATGCGGCTTGAGTTTCTGCATGAGCGTTTCTTATAAGAGGGTGGTGAGTTGTTGCGGCCGGTTTAGCGCGTGCAAGCTGCCAGCCTCCCGCTAGGGTTCCAATCTCTGCGTCCTCTTAGGCCGCCAGGTGAGGAAGATTTCCGCTAGCCTTACAAATAAACATTCATGCGCCCGTCCATTTTCAACCCCTGACGGCCTTTCGTGCCGCTGGCTGTGCGGCGAGCGCCCTGACGATTTCACGGCAAAAGGCGGGCAGGTCTGTGGGCGTGCGGGAAGTGATCAGATTCCCATCCACCACCACTTCGCTATCCGCATAACTCGCGCCGGCGTGGATCAGGTCGTCCTTGATCGCCTTGAAGCAGGTCGCCTTTTTCCCGCTCATGATTCCCGCAGAAGCAAGTACCCAGCCGGCGTGGCAGATGGCCGCCACAATCTTACCTGACTCATACATCTCACGCACCAGATTGAGCACCCGCTGATCCTGCCGCAGGGTGTCGGGCGCCCAGCCGCCGGGAATCACGACCGCGTCATATTCGCTTGCGTGGACGTCGGCGATTGAGCGGTCAGCCACTACCGGATAGCCTTTCTTGCTGCAGTACGTTTTCCCCGCTTCAGCGCCGATGGCGTGGGTCTCGGCGCTATCTTCGCGGAAGCGTAAAAGGGGATACCACACTTCCAATTCCTGATATTGATCCGCCACCAGGACGGCTATCTTCTTTCCCTTTAAATCCATAACGGAACTCCCGAAGAATTCATTTTTCACCGTATAGTGTAGTCACTTGGCCCTGTGCTTGCAATAGGCTGAATCACGTGCGATTACGCGTGTCTTTTGAGCTAGTGGAGGTCACGCTTTCATTCCGCGCCGGAAACGATAGCAGTTTCGCCATCGTGGACAGACGCCTTTATCGCCCCCGTCTGATGGAGCCCTGGTTTGGGTCAGGAATCCACCGCTGGCCCTCACACGGATCGAATCCAAGTGAATCCGGAGGGCCTATCGGCGCGAGGCGTAATCCGGCTCGTTACCGGGCTTCCACTTGATGTTGCAACCCAGGCTGGGCCGTTGATTGGCTGGGGCTTCCTTCCCCGCCAAAACTGCTTCGAGAGCCGCAGCCAGATCGTCTCCCGTAACCAGGCGTCCGTTGCCCGGACGGCTATCATCAAACTGTCCGCGATACACGAGGGCGCGTTTGTGGTCAAACAAGTAGAAGTCCGGCGTGCAAGCGGCCCGGTACGACTTGGCGATTTCCTGGCTTTCGTCGTACAGATAGGGGAAAGAGTATCCGGCCTGTTCGATCTCGTCAGCCATTTTCTCAGGACGGTCATCCGGGTAACGCTCAAAATCATTGGAGTTGATTCCTACAATGGCGACGCCGCGAGCCCCTTGATATTCCTTGGCCATTATGGCGAATCGCGCGCGGACATGTTTGACGTACGGGCAATGGTTGCACATGAACACTACCAGGAGCGCCGGTGTATCTTTAAAATCGTCCAGCGAGATCTTTTTGCCAGCCGGGTCTGGGAGATTGAAATAAGGCGCCTTGGTTCCAAGCGCCAACATTGTTGAAGCAGTCTCAGCCATCGCAGTCCTCTCTTTGATGAATTTAAAGAATAGTTTATCGCATAGAGTCGTTCATGTCGCTTTGCGAGTGCGACAATATGGCGGACACGCCTTCAGATATCACAGGCAAGAGCTAACAGCCCTTGATTTCCGTCCCGCCGAATGGTAGGCTAGGCAGCGGTTGAAAAAATAATGCGCGTCTTTATCAGACCTCTGATCATTACGCTCTTTCTCTCGCTCGTAGCCCCCGCGCTCACGTGCGCAGCGGCGGCTGCGTCATCACCGCAGACGATGGATTGCTGCGGGGCGATGAATAACGCCTGTCATAAGAAGCAGTACCAGAGAAACTGCTGCCTCCACCAGACGTTAGTCCCAGCGCGAAGCGCATTCATTCCCGCCTCGCGCATCAAAGCGGTTCCGCCAGCCCTATCAACGGTGGCCATTCTTCCGCCTGCCGCGCTGGCCGGATTGCAACAGAACTCGCAAGCCCGGTTCCCGCGCAATGCGGAAGGCCACTCCCCACCGTCGCCTGCTCCTTTGTACATTCTCCATTCCATTTTCTTGATTTAGTTCCCCATTTTTCTACCACAAGCGCTTTGCCACGCGCCGTAGTGCAGGGTGCTCCCGTGGCGCACCGCCCTGCATGAAAATAGTAGCGCCCCCATTCCGTTGGCTTAAGCCGGCAAGGCGCCGGCGCTACGGCTATTTTCATAGCGCATCTGTCGGCGCTGCAGGCGTAGAGGTTTCAGATGGCAACAGGAGGATATTTGAGATGCGAATTCGCACCGCTTCCTTCGTTATTCTTCTGGTCATAGCGGGTCCATTTGCAGGTTTTTGCTGTGGCGCCACTGGCGCCGGGCAATCAGAGGGGGCCGTGCAAGCTCCGATCCGCTGGCGGACACCCGCGCGCCTGCGCCATCGGCTTACCGCCTGGCGAGGGACGATTGAGATTGGCGGTCAGGGAGTTGTTTTCCGCGCCGACAAAGGGCAATCCCTTTCGTGGAGCTTCATCAGCATCCAAAGCTTCTACGTCACCCGGCACAAGCTTGAAATCAGGGGATACGCGAACCGTGGTTGGCGCTTGCCCGGCGAGAAGGTTTATCGTTTCGATCTTTCGCGAGCCGTTCCCCCCGACGTGGCCGCTACTCTCGCGGCGCGCGTCGGCAAGCCGTCGCAAAACGGTGATCCCGACTCCGGCCTGCCAGCCTTCACCTCGATTCCCGCACGCCACCCTACGCGCACAGGGGGCAGCAACGGAGTGCTCCGCTTCAACCGGAAGAGCATCGACTACGTAACCCCTTCAGGCCGCGACAGCCGCAGTTGGCGCTGGGCGGATATCCAGACCCTTGTCCACCCTGCCGCTTATCAATTCACCGTGGGCGGCTACCGCGAAACGTACCGCTTCAAGCTGAAGCAACCCATGTCTCAGGCCCTATTTGACCGGCTCTGGGATGCCGTCTATGGCCGAGGCTTACAGCTTTCGACAGGACGCGAGGGGAAGTAAGACTGACGAGGCTAGCGAAAGGAAGATCATACTTATGCGAAGGCGCAGTATCCATCTTGCGATTGTTATTCTGGCCGTGTTACCGGTAAACCCGCCCCTATATGGCGCGCAGCTTACGCTTCCGGCGGCGATATCCTCCAGCGCCCGCAGCTCTCCGGGCGCAACACCCTTAGCCGCGCTGGTCACCGAGGCGGAGCTGAACAATCCCGGCATTCTGGCGGCTCGCCGTTCATGGCAAGCCGCCGCGCAGATTCCTTCGCAAGCCGCAACTCTGCCCGACCCCGAATTGCAAATCCAGCAGTTCAGCGTGGGCAGCCCACGGCCGTTCGCTGGTTATTCGAACAGCGACTTTGCTTACATCGGATTCGGTATTTCGCAAGACTTGCCCTACCCAGGAAAGTTGCGCCTCAAGGGCGAAATGGCGGGGCGCGAGGCGGCGGCTACGCGCGACGAATATAAATCGGTTGAACGAGAAATGGTCGAGCAGTTGAGCGGCGTCTATTTCCAACTGGCAGAGGCTCAGCAGATCCTCGGCATTCTCGATGCTGACCGCCAATTGCTCGCGCAGATAGAGAAGTCCGCCGAAGCGGATTATCGTGTTGGGCGCGGCAGTCAGCAGGGCGTCCTCAAAGCGCAACTCCAAGAGACCCGGTTGTTACGCGACCTTGCTTTGGAGCGTCAACAGAAGGCCACGCTCGAGGCCAATATCAAGCAACTTCTGAATCGCCCCGCGGATTCTTCCGATATTGAAGCGGCCAAACTCACTGAGACGCCCCTCACCGCAACCATGGATGAACTCATGACCCATGTCCGAACCGGCAATCCCGCTGCGGGCGCGCAGCAGGAGCAAGTCGAGCGGCAAGGGCTGCGGGTTGAGCTTGCCCACAAGGATTTCTACCCGGACTTCAACGTCCAATATATGTGGCAGCACACCGGCGCGCCGTTCCGCGATTATTACATGCTCAGTTTTGGGGTAAAACTTCCCATCCACCGGCGGAGCAAGCAGCAGCCCGAGCTCGCACAAGCGGCGGCAGAATTAGATAGCTCTCGCCGCCAGTACGAAGCTCAGGTTCAGCAGCTTTATTTCGATGTGCGTGAGCAATATCTGGCCGCACAAACAGGGGCGCACGTTCTAAAGCTTTACCGGCAAGGATTGCTGCCCCAGGCCACAGCGGAATTCCAAGCGGGCCTCGCGGCCTACGAATCCCACCGCGAGGATTTTGAGACCCTGTTCAACTCATTTCTTGATGTTCTCAACCTGAACCAGGAGTATTGGCAGACGCTGGCGAACCACGAAATTGCCATTGCCCGGCTTGAAGAATTGACTGGGGTGTCTCTCTTGTAAGGAGGGGTGGTCACGGCGCGTGAGTATGGGATTAATTCTTCCTGCCTAATGAATTGGGAGTGATTTTATGAAGAACTATCGCAGCGCCTTTTTCGCGACCCTGGTGGTGAGCCTGCTGCTTGCCGGCGCGCTCACCTTTTTTTTATACACGCTGCACCACCGCCGGAATGCCGCCAGCGCTGCTCTGAAGCAGGAGCCGGAAGCAGGAGCCGCCCCCACCCCAGGCAATGCCAATTCGCCTGGGGCTTCGCCCAATCCCTCTGTGCAGGCAGCCGCAACCACGCCGGCAGCCGCGAGCGCGCAGCCACCTCTCGTCCCGCTTCAACTTTCACCCCAGCGCACCCAAAGCATTGGCGTCAAGACCGGTGTCGTGCAGTACAAAGACGTTCAGAACTCTATTTCAACGGCGGGAAATGTTGCCGTGGACGAGCGCCTGGAATCTTCTGTGCAACTGCGATTCGCCGGGTGGATTGGCAATGTCTATGTGAATTCCACCTATCAGTTCGTGCGCAAGGGGCAGCCATTATTCACCATCTACAGCCCCGACCTGGTTTCAACCGAGCGCGAATACTTGTTGGCAAAGGAGAATAACCGTTTGCTTGGCGCAAGCGCGGTTCCCGGAGTTGCATCGGGTGCGGCGTCACTCCTGGCTGCCTCGTCCGGGCGGCTGCAGCAATGGGGCGTGCCAGCAAATGAGATCAAGCGTCTCGAGAACACGGGAAATGTGAGCCAGGAACTGACCTTCAATTCACCTGTCACAGGCTATGTGACCGAGCGCAATGCGCTGCCGCACATGTACGCGCAACCGGAAACCAAACTCTATGCCATTACGGGGCTTTCCACAGTGTGGGTTTACGCCGATATTTTTCAAAACGAAATCGGCCAGGTGCGCGTGGGCTATCCGGTGGCAGTAACGGTGGATTCTTATCCTGGCCGGACGTTTCACGGCCGCGTAGATTTCATCTGGCCGCAGGTTGACCCTACCACGCGCACTATCAAAGTGCGGCTGATCTTTGCCAACCCCGGCCTGAAGCTGATGCCGGGAATGTTTGTGAACGTCAGTTTGAATATCCCGCTCGGCCGCCATCTGGTGATTCCAGCTTCGGGAGTGTTCCAATCCGGCTCGCGGCAAGAGGCGTTCGTCGACCTCGGCAATGGCGTGCTCGAACCGCGCGAAATCGAGCTTGGACCGCGCGCCGGGAATGAATTCGTCGTTCTCAAGGGGCTGAGGGCGGGCGAAGCCATCGTGACCTCGGCAAATTTCCTGATTGACTCCGAAAGCCAGCTCGAAGCGGCCGGCGGGACGTTTGTTCCGCCGCCGCCCGGCGCGGGCGCCGCGGCCGCGATGAGCGCAGCGGGTCCAAAGAGCCAGGCGCACATTGATTTCACCACGCAACCGTCTCCTCCGCATCAGGGCGCAAACGCAGTTCAGGTGACGCTGGCCCGTCCAGACGGAGCGCCTCTTGCCGGCGCGCAGGTTTCGGTCACGTTCTTCATGCCCGCCATGCCTGCGATGGGCATGGGCGCGTTGCGTGTATCCGTTCCAATGCGCGAGCGGTCCGGGGGCCTCTATGAAGGGCAGTGCAGCCTCCCTTCAGGCGGCGCCTGGCAGGTCGCGATCCTTGCGCAACTGAACGGACAGACGGTGGCTACCAAGCAGCTCAGTGTGGGCGCCGAAGGGGGGATGTAAATGATTGCCCGCTTGATGGAGGCTTGCGCACGCAACCGTTTCCTGGTGTTCGCCGGAACTTTCCTCCTGGTGGTGGCCGGCGTCTATTCGCTGCGGCGAATGCCTCTCGATGCGCTGCCTGACATCTCGGACGTCGAGGTAATCATCCACACGCCTTGGACCGGCCAGCCGCCCAATATTATCGAGGACCAAGTCACCTACCCGCTCGTCACCTCGATGCTTGCCGCGCCGCGCGTGAAGGCGGTGCGCGCGCAAACCATGTTTGGTGATTCCTACGTCTTCGTCATTTTCGAAGACGGAACCGATCTATATTGGGCGCGCTCGCGCGTGCTTGAGTATCTTCAGCAAATTCAGGGGCGGCTGCCTTCGGCCGTGCACCCGGAAATCGGCCCGGATGCCACGGGCGCGGGATGGGTTTACGAATACGCGCTGGTAGACCACTCCCACCGCCACAGCCTGGCTGACCTGCGATCGCTCCAGGACTGGCAATTGCGTTATCAGCTCGAGACCGTCCCCGGCGTCGCCGAAGTCGCCACCATTGGTGGATTCGTGCGCCAATACCAGGTGAAGCTCGACCCCGCGAAGCTGCTGGCCTACGGCATTCCGCTTTCGCGCGTGATTGACCGTGTGCGCGAGAGCACGAATGAGGTGGGCGGCCGTCTGCTCGAAATGGGCGGCGCGGAATACATGATCCGCGGGCTCGGGTATATCAAGTCGCTCAATGACCTGGCCAACGTTCCTGTCGCCACGAAAAACGGCGTCCCGGTGCTCATCAGCGATCTCGGCGCGGTCTCTTTCGGGCCAGACATTCGCCGCGGCGTGGCGGAGTGGAACGGCGCGGGCGAAACCGTGGGCGGCATTGTCGTCATGCGATACGGTATGAACGCGCTCAAGGTGATCAACGGCGTAAAGCAAAAACTCGCGGAAATCGCGCCGTCCCTCCCTCCGGGGGTTGAGATTGTTTCCGGATATGACCGCTCAGGACTGATCCGTGAGTCGGTGAACACGCTGGTGCGCGACCTGCTCGAAGAAGTCGTCATCGTGAGCCTGGTCATCATCATCTTCCTGTTTCATTTCCGCTCGGCGCTCATCCCGATCTTGACCCTGCCCATCGCCGTCGTGGCGTCTTTCATCCCCATGCTTTACCTCCACGTCAGCTCGAACATCATGTCGCTCGGCGGGCTGGCGTTAGCCATAGGCATCCTCGTGGACGCCTCGATTGTCATGGTGGAAAACGGCCACCGGCGCCTCTCGGCCCGGGTCCACGGGGCGCATGATCCCGGCGGTCCAGGAACTCCGCCGGAGGCCCAACCCGAAGCCGGGCTCGAAGCGCGGTTGATACCTGAGAAAGAACGAAGGAACATCCTGCTACGCGCCGCCACACAGGTGGGGCCGGCGATCTTTTTCTCATTGCTCATCATTCTGGTGGCTTTTCTTCCGGTGTTCCTGCTGCAAGCGCAAGAGGGCCGCATGTTCAGGCCGCTGGCATGGACCAAGACGCTGGCCATCGGCTTTTCCTCGATCCTTGCCATTACTGTCGTGCCGGTGCTGATGTTGGTTTTCATTCGTGGGCGCAAGCTGCGGCCCGAATCCGAAAATCCAATTTCCCGCTTCACACAGGCGCTCTACATGCCGGTATTGCGGTTTTGCCTGCGCCACAGGTTGCTGACCGTGGCGGTGAACGTGGCCTTCCTTCTGCTCACGCTGCCGCTTTTCTTCCACATTGGAAGCCAGTTCATGCCCGCTCTATTTGAAGGCTCTGCGTTATATATGCCCACAACGCTGCCCGGTATTTCCATCGCGCAGGCATCGCGGCTGCTGCAGGAGCAGGACCGGATCATCCGCGCCTTTCCTGAAGTGGAAAGTGTTTTTGGTACGGTGGGGCGGTCAGACAGCGCCACGGATAACGCGCCGCTCGATATGTTTGACACCACCATCATGCTGAAGCCGCGCAGCCAGTGGCCCGATGGCGCGACCTACGAGTCGCTCATCCATCAAATGGATGACAAGCTCCAATTCCCCGGCCTTACCAATACGTGGACGATGCCCGTCGAAAACCGGCTGGATATGGAGCTGACGGGAATTAAAACGCCGGTCGGGCTGAAAATTCAGGGGACAAGCCTCGATCAAGTCCAGCGCTTGGGAATCGAGGCGCAGCGGATTCTTGCCCGCCTGCCCGATGTCCGCTCGACTTACGCCGAGCGCGTGGCCCAGGGTTTTTATCTTGATATCCGCGTCAACCGTCCGGTTGCGGCGCGATATGGGTTGACCGTGGCCGACGTGCAGCGCGCGGTTTCCTCCGGCATCGGCGGCGAAAATATCGCTGAAAACATCGAGGGGCGGGCGCGCTACCCCATCAACGTGCGTTACAACCGCGACTTCCGCGACGACTTGCAGGAACTCGGCCGCGTGCTAATCTCAACGCCCGCAGGGGCGCAGATTCCCTTGAGCGAAGTCGCCTCCATCTCCTTCTCGCGGGGGCCGGCGATGATCCGGGATGAGGATGGCCAACTCACCGGCTATGTCTATCTTGAGCTCAACACCAGTAATTACGGCGGTTTTGTCGATCGCGCCACCCACCTGCTGAAGGAAAACCTGAAGCTCCCGCCCGGCGCCGCCTACCAGTGGTCCGGAGAATACCAGTTTGAGTTGCGCGCCAAACAGCGGCTCAAGGTAATCCTGCCCGTGGTCTTTTTCGTCATCTTCCTGCTGCTTTTCATGGTATTCCATTCGGTCAGCGAGGCGGCGGTGCTAATTTTCCCCACGCTTTACGCGATGACGGGAGGTCTTATCCTGCAGTGGCTGCTGGGTTTCAATTTCAGCGTCGCCGTCTGGGTAGGCTATATCGATCTATTTGGCATTGCGATTGAGACGGGCGTGGTGATGGTGGTTTATCTGCACGAGGCGTTGGATAAGCGGCTGGCTTCAGGCGCCCCGCTGGCGCGCGCGGACATTGAGGAAGCGGCAATCGAGGGCGCCGTGCTTCGCCTGCGCCCCAAGCTCATGACCGTCTGCTGCGTGATCGCCAGCCTGGCGCCGATCCTGTGGGAGACGGGCGTGGGCTCGGACGTGATGAAGCCGATTGCCGCGCCCATCGTGGGCGGCATGGTCACTTCAGCGATTCACGTACTGATCCTCGTTCCGGTGTTTTTTGTGATGCTGAAGGAGCGTGCGCTGCGCAAAGGCAGGCTAGCGCCCTCAAGCCTCAACCGTCCCGAGGAACTGTGACCAAACCTCACGCCGGTGAATCCGGAATTCCTCGCGCCGAAGCATGGGCGTCGAGGAAGCAATGCTTCCCGCCACGGGCGTCGTCACTCCGGCGCGTGCACGCTCGCTGAAAGGAGCTGGCCAAAAACCGTCGAACCTTTGTACACAGCCCGCGCGCCGAGTTGTTCTTCGATGCGCAAAAGGCGGTTGTATTTTGCCAGGCGCTCGGAGCGCGTGAGCGCGCCGATCTTGATTTGTCCGGCGCCGGTGGCGACAGCAAGATCCGCGATGGTGGAGTCTTCCGTCTCACCCGAGCGCGCGCTCACGATGGTTCGATAGCCGTGCTTTTTTGCCATCCCGATGACTTCCAGGGTTTCGGTGAGCGTCCCAATCTGGTTCATCTTGATCAGGATCGCATTGGCGGCGCCACATTCTATGCCCTTCTGCAACCGCTCGGGATGGGTAACGAAGAGATCGTCTCCGATCAACTGAGCGCGCGAGCCCAGCGCGCGAGTGAGCGACTTCCAGCCCTCCCAATCGTCTTCATCCAGGCCATCTTCCACTGAAAGGATTGGATAGCGTTGGCTCCAATCGCTGAGGCGCGCCACCATACCCTCGGCGTCACTGTCGGCGCCTTCAGCGGCCATGATGTACCGCCCATTCGCATAAAAGTGACTGGCGGCCACGTCCACCGCAATGGCCATGTCCTTGCCCGGAGCGAAGCCCGCCCGCTCCATGGCTTCGACCATCATCTCGAAACCTTGCTCGTTGGTTTTGAGCGCCGGCGCGTAACCCCCTTCATCCGCCACGCCCGGCTGGTAGACTCCACGCGACTTGAGCACGTCGCGCATTGCGTGGTAAAGCAGCGAGACGTGCTGCAGCGACTCGGAATAGGTGTTCGCACGCAGCGGAATGGCCTGGTAATCCTGGAAGTCGATGTTGCCGCCGCCATGCACTCCGCCGCTCAGGATGTTAATCATCGGGACGGGAAGCTCCACCGCCGATGTTCCGCCCAGGTAGCGATAAAGCGGCAAGCCTGCTGAGGCCGCGGCCGCCCGCGCGGTGGCCAGTGAAACTCCGAGCAGCGCATTGGCGCCCAGGCGGCCCTTATTCTCCGTCCCATCGAGGCTCTTCAGGGTTGTGTCCAGGCGCGCCTGGCGGGTTGCATCCAGACCGCACACCGCGTCGCGGATTTCTCTGTTGACGTGAGAAACCGCGCTAAGCACTCCCCGTCCGTGATACCGCTCAGCATCGCCGTCCCGAAGCTCCAGCGCCTCGGCTTTGCCCGTCGAAGCGCCAGAGGGAACAATGGCGCGGCCGAGCGATCCATCGTCGAGGGTTACGTCAACCTCAACGGTTGGATCGCCCCGGGAATCTAGAACCTCGCGAGCATGAACGTGTTTAATTCGCGGCGCCATTTTCCTCCACGACGATTTTGATTGCGCCGTCAAGATGCGGCGGACGCTCAATCAGAATGCGCCTTGCGGCGCGCCGCACACGGTCTCTCACCGGCTCCTCTTTGAGATACTCCACGGGCGATTTGCCATCGATCCGCGCGAGCATCAAGGCGCCAAGATGACGCAAGGTCATCCCTTCGAAGCCTTCCGTGTTCGCTTCGCTCAAATTGCCGGTGAGCGATTTCCAAAATTGACGCGCCGCCGCAGCATAAAGGGACAAGCCCTGCGGGCGGTGAAATGCCTTGAGCAGCAGATGATTCAGCAGGAATGCGGAATCAAAGGCGGGATCGCCCCAGTGCGCCACCTCAAAATCGATCAGAAAGATTTTACCGTCACGCGCCAGCATATTCTTTGGGCTGTAGTCGCCGTGCGTGAGCGACGTGCGAATTTGCCAGGAATCGGAAATCAGTTTTTGAATGACGAGGGCGACATCGGGGCAGCGCGCCGCCACGGTCCGGTAGTAGGGGTCGATGCGAAGCTGGTCAAAAACGGTGCGATCCTCGAAAGTCTGCCTGAGACCGGGATCACGCTGCGAAGCCAGAATGACCGACGCCAAAAGTCTTCCTGCCTCGCCCGCAACGTCAGCATCGACCTGACCCTCAAGCAGAAGCTCCTTCCATGCGCGCGAACCCAGCGGCGCAGCAGTCATGATAAGAAGGA
This sequence comes from Terriglobia bacterium, assembly GCA_050745325.1. GTDB lineage: Bacteria > Acidobacteriota > Terriglobia > UBA7540 > UBA7540 > RH2-MAG17b. Next base: position 1,475 of record JBOGJY010000078.1, on the reverse strand, counting down.
AATTCGGCCGGTCAACCCAGATGACACCGGGCACAGAGCCGTTTCCCAACAGCGTGTCAAGCGTCCGCATACACTCGGCCTCTTTGAATATTCGCGCGCGGTCGGAACGCCAGTCGTCTTTCACCCGCAGCTTGCCCAGCGACTGCTTTAGCACCCATCGCTTCTGCGGATTCTCCGGCCATGCAAGCAGAAGCACGGTGTTTGAAACGCCGCCGCCCAGTTCACAAGCCTCGATTTTTTCTCCGGGTCCGGCTAGATCGTGATCGACGAGATAACGTTTGACGTTGCGGGTGGAAAGCCTGAAACCAGCGTCGATCATCATATGCCTAGGTCCAAGACCGGAAGAAAAAGCGCTTTTGTCAGGGCACGGCTTCAGAGTCTGCGTGACACCTGCAACTGTAGCGGCGGCCTCTGGCCGCCCGCTTTCAAAGAGTAAAGACCGGCGGCGTGGACGCCGCCGCTACAGCAGAGCGGCGAACGCGGCGCTACAAAGCCGGCTATCGCCATTGCAGTCATCGTGGGGCGCTTACGCGAGTTCTTCCCGGAAGAATGCCAGGCTCTGCGCGGCATCGCGGTCAATGTCGCCGCGGCCTTCAATGGAAATGCCTCCGTGAAAGTTGATCTTTTTCACCAGCGCAAAGAACCGGCCGTACTCCGGGTCTTCAGAAGGGCTTTTCGGCCAAAGCCGTCCGGTGGGATTGGCAAAATGGAAATGCACAATATCCTTGCGCGCCCGCCAGACAATTTCCGGGTCTTCTTTCATCACGCGCATGTGGTAATAATCGATGATCATGCGAATGTTGGGGCGGTTCACCTCGCGCACCAGTTTCAGGGCTTCCGCGCCGGTATTGATGATGTTGCTCTCCTGCGTGCGCAAAGGCTCAATGGCGACGACGACGCCTTTGGGCCGCGCAACTTTGTCCGCCAGCCGCAGAAAATCCACGATCTGTTTCCAGGCACGCTCGCGGGAAAATCCCGGAGGAACGTTGCGCGATCCCGCGCTGCCCCACACCACAATCGTACCGCCAAGCTCGCGGCAGCGGGTGAGCGCGAGCTCCATATAATTTCGCACCGCGTCTCTATCCACGTGGTCGCCCACCACGCGAAGCGTGCGAATGAAACTGTTAAAGCAGTCGCAGCGAATGGGAGAAGCAAGAAGTTGTCGCTTGAAATTTCCCAAAGCGGTCTCGCTCATCGCCGCCACTTCCGCCGCCGCAGGCTCGATATAATCAAATCCGTAGTGCACCACCTTCGACAAGTTGGCGCATTTCGTGCAAACGCCGATCTCAATATTTCCGACGCGGGCCGGGGCGGGCGCCGCCACCGCCGCCGCGCCCAACGCCACACCCAAGCCCGTCAAAAACTGCCGCCGCGAAGTTTTCATCCTTGATCCCTCTTTCTCGAATTGTCCAGAAGTTGTGCGGTTGATGCGCTGTAGCGGCGGCCTCTGGCCGCCGGTCTTTACTGTTTAAAAT
>JBOGJY010000077.1:0-13761 GCA_050745325.1 Terriglobia bacterium | reverse complement strand
AGCGCATCTGCGGCATAAGGCAGCGCAGGAAGTGTGAATGGCATGGCGCCTCCTTTGGAGCTAGGTGAGGATGACATAAAAACCTCCTTGAATAAAATTCGAGACGAATGCTTCGCAGGCCCGTTCGCTATGCGCTGCGCCACCCGTCCGCTACTTCAGATGATCTTCTTCTGTTTCCAGTTCTTATTATAGCCCGTTGCGGCTCATACGACCCAGTCTCAATCGCCAGGCGGCGCCAGCGGTGGAATCAGTTCGTACCCATGCCGTGTTTGGTACTCGCGCAAATACCGTTGGTAGTCAGGGCCGCCGGGCTTCGCGCCGGCCCGCGGCGGATAATTCCTCATCCCGCCAAACGGCAGCGGATTCACACTATGCGCGAACGCGGTATTCGGCTCGCCATCCTTCGCGTACCCGCGGGCGTACAGGAAGAAGTCGCGCTTCCAACCCGGTTCAAGCGGCGGCAGGTCGCGCGCGCTGAATTTTACCGTCATCTCGTCGCCCGTGGACATGGCAACCAACTGATTATTGGCGCTCACTAGCAGAGGGCGCACCGGGCCGTAACGCGTATAAGGCCCGCGCGCAGGATTCCACGGGGCGCTGGCCGCGAGATGCGCGTACTCAAAATAGTCCGGCCGGAGATGGCGAGGATCGGTCTCCACCTGCGAGAAACCGCGATAGTGCAAATCGGCTGACAACAACGGTAGCGCAAACGAGGGATCTGCGCGCGATTCATCCGTGGTGAAAAATATCTGATCCCAGTAAACGCAGAGATTCGTAACGATGCGGATGTGATGATCGGAAGAAAGGAATTTGCCTGTCAAGTCTACACGCATCGTGCGGTTGGTCCCGCTTGGCAGCCCCACGTCAGGAATAACGGTCACCCACTTCCCGGTCTTGTCCCGAACCTGCACATAGGGATCAGTCATGGTCAGGTGATGATTGGTCATGAGGGCGCGAGAAGCATTCGAGTCTGTCCAGAAGACCCAGCCTTTGAGCCAGAGCGCCACGCGGCTGTCATTAGAGAGTTTGCCCAGATCAAGTGTGAGCGAGTGAAGGTCCGCCAGACCCAGGATGCGGTTGTGATGAAAACCGGTCGGATAGCGCCCATCCGCATAGCGAATCAAGGGCAGCACGTTGCGCCCCTGGTCATCCACGGCAGAAACGGGGAACCGCTTATCGCGCACCCGGTACAGAGCAGGCTCGACGGGCGTGGGACTGTAAATTTCATTCGAGTAAACGTCTTCATTGGCGGGATGGTCCACCGCGAGCAAACGAAGCTGGTCGAAGTAGTCGACTTCGCGCATCTCGTCGGTCAATTGGAAAACGTAGTCACCGTTCAACGGCTTCAAATCGCTGCCGAGTCGCACTAATTCTTGCGGATTGGGCGTGAGATAAGTCCCGTCAGGCGCCAGCTCGCCAATCGGCGAAGCGCCCATGATGTCGGTGAAAAAGACGAACTGCTTCCCATTCCACACATAGAGGAAGGGGCAGGAACTGGCCAGCCTCTCCGATTCTTTAACGCTAATGGATGTGTCCGTGGCCACGTTCACCGAGTTCTGCACGACCTGATTGGGCCAGGTCACTCGCACCACGTCAAGCTTCGGCAAGCCCCCGGTGAAAATCCGCACCGAATTCCCACTTTGCGCCAGCACCTTGTCGTAGAAGTTTCCCGCCTTCAGCTCGACGATGTCCCCAATGCCCTGTTTATTGCTCTTATAGCCCTCAAGCTGCACGTTGATCCAATGCGGGGCCGAGCCTTGGCGCTCGAAAACCATAGGCCCTGTATTGGGGCCGAAGGCCAGCAGGTCCAAATCGCCGGGATGGATCAGCCAGGAAGGTGTGATCGACGCTGCCAGCGGACCTGGTACGCCACCCGCGACACCTCCTGAAATCTGCAGCGGGTGGGACAAGAACCTTATTGGCGCTTCCTTGAATTGACCCTGATTGTTGAGGAGCACACGCCAGCTTCCCATATGATCCTTCACCAAAATGTCATCGAACCCGTTTCCATCAAGGTCGGCGACGGCGCCAAGCTGAGTGAAGGCCGCATTCTGTGGAGGCGTGATTGCTGGCAAGTTCGAAAGAGCTTCAAACCGCGCGTCGCCGCGATTGAGCAATATGCTATACCCTTTGGGTCCCCACAAGGCAAGATCAAGTTTGCCGTCATGGTTAAAATCGCTGACTGCTCCCTGGTCCGCGCTAGAATTCGCTAGAGCAGGGCCCGCCTGCGAGGTCCCATCAACAAATTTATCGCCCCCCTGGTTTAAGAAAAGCATTGGCGCGCCGCCGTCTCGCAGAAAAAGCAGGTCCATATATCCATCGTTGTTAAAGTCTCCAAAAAGCACCTGGCGCACGTGCGCATCTACTGAAGACAGGCCCGCAGAGGCTGCAATATCGGTGAAGGTGCCATCCCCGTTGTTCCGGTAGAGATGCGACGCCGCCGCCGGAAAACTGTTGGGATGTGCAGGAAAAATAGGCGACGAGCGGTGGCCACATAGGTTCGCATATGCGGTGACGACAAGGTCCAAAAAGCCGTCGTTATCAAGGTCCACGGCTTTGACGTCCGTATCGAGCTCGCATGGGTTGCCTTTCAAGCCGGCCTGCTCTGTGACGTTGGTGAAAGTTCCGTTGCCGTTGTTTTTGTAGAGCGTCAGCCCGCCGATGCCGGCGATCACCAAGCTGGGATGGCCGCTATTGTTATAGTCGACGAATTCCGGGACGATGCCGCCCTCGCGCCCGCCTACCCCTGCCTGCCTGGTCACATCCGTGAAGACTCCGTTGCCGTTGTTGCGAAGCAGGTGATTTCCAGTCCCCGGATCCACATAGTCGATGTCCTTCGACCCGTCGCTGCTGTAATCTCCCACAGCGGCCGGCGATTCCAGGAAATCCGTGAGATAGCTCGGTGGCATGGGCTGACCATTGACATTAATTGGCCGCAGTGAACCCGGATTCTGCATATTGCGGATACCAAGCTTTGAGCTGACGTCTTCAAACACGAGTTCTTCCGGCGCCTGGGGCGCAGCCTGCGCGACGCTGTGTGGTGGCGCGATGTTTACTTCGCCGTACTTGCCTGCTTCGAGCGCCGGATATTGCAGCGAGACGTTTGGCACCTTGTCTCGCGTCGCCATGTTCAGCTTTAGATATGTTCGTGCTTCAGTGGGATTCTTCAAGCGGTTGAGAATGGTGAAGCAGTGGAAAGTTGCCGCGACGTAAAAGTTCTGCGCCTGCGCGTAACCCATATTAACCACACGCTCAAAGGCATTGAGCGAAGGCTCGAGTTGATGCTCGGCGAAATAAACATCACCGAGATTAAACCATGTGGGCGGATCATTGGGGTCAGCTGCGGCCACGGCTTTCAGCTCGCGCTCCGCGTCTGTGTAGCGAAGTTCGTGCTTGTAGAGGATGCCAAGGTTATAGCGGACGGCCAAGTTCTGCGGCGCCATTTGGCTCGCGGTATTCAACTCCTCGAGAGCCTGGTTAAGTTTGTTTGTCTGGATCAGCGCCTGCGCGAGGTCCAGATGATCGAGCGCGGCTGCGTTACCCGAAGCCACCACTTTTTGAAAAGCCTCGGCGGCCTCCGTATACTTTCCCTGTTCGTAATACGCTTTGCCCAGGCTGCGGAGGGTTTGCATCGCCGCGCCACCAGCAACGGTGCTCCCGGCTGTAGGCCGCGGCGCCGCCTTCAGGCGCAATTGCGCCGGCGCGAGCAGCAAAACCACAGCCATCGCGGACAATACGCAAAATACCGCCACACTCCATATCCAGCGCGCCCTCGCGATCCTAATCATCGTTCTTCTCCGGGCTTCTCCGGGCGCAGAAGCGGAAATAGGATTACATCGCGTATAGAACGGCTGTTGGTCAGAAGCATCGTCAGGCGGTCGATGCCGATGCCTTCACCGCCCGCGGGCGGCATTCCATAACTCAAGGCGCGGATGTAATCTTCGTCGATGGCGTGCGCCGAGAGGTCGCCTCTCTCGCGCAGCATTTGCTGATAATTGAAGCGGTCACGTTGCTCGCCCGGATCATTCAATTCGCTAAAGGCGTTCGCTACCTCCATGCCGCCGATATAGAGTTCGAACCGCTCGACAAAATTGGGGTCTTCCGGCTTCTGCTTGGAGAGGGGCGAGACCTCAAGCGGATAATCCAGAATGAATGTGGGTTGGATCAGGTGGCGTTCGGCGACGGCTTCGAAAAGCTCCGCCAGCGCCTGCCCCGGCGCTGTGCCTTCCTCCACTTCGAGCGGTTGTTCTGCGGCCTTGTTATACTGCCCGGCCCAATGAAAAACCGCCTTTGGTTCTGTAAGGTCTTGAGTGCTGGGCCCTGGCCCCGCAGATGCAGGCCAGTATTTCACAATCGCCTCTTTCATCGTCAGCCGTCCGAAGCGCTCGAAAGAGATCGTTTGGCCGTTAAACTCGAATTCGAGATTTCCAAGCACCGTGTTCGCCACGCGCCGCAGCAACCGCTCGGTGAGGTCCATCATGTCGCGGTAGTCGCCATATGCCTGGTAAAACTCCAGCATGGTGAATTCGGGATTATGCTGGGTAGAAATGCCTTCGTTGCGAAAATTCCGGTTGATCTCGTACACGCGATCGAGGCCGCCCACGACGAGCCTTTTCAGGTAAAGTTCCGGGGCGACGCGCAAAAAAAGATCGATATCGAGCGCATTGTGATGGGTGACGAACGGGCGGGCGTTCGCCCCCCCGGCGAGCGGCTGCATCATGGGAGTTTCCACTTCCATGTAGCCTTCAGCGTCCAGGAAATCACGCAAAGCGCGCACCAGGCGGCTGCGGCATTCGAAGACGCGCCGCACCTCATCGTTCACCATCAAGTCGAGATAACGTTGGCGGTAGCGAATCTCCACGTCCGACAAGCCGTGCCATTTCTCAGGCATTGGCAGCAGGCTCTTGGCCAGGAAATATAAATGTTCCGCGTGCACGGTGAGTTCGCCCGTCCGCGTGCGGAATAAATAACCCTCTACGCCAATCACATCACCGATATCCAGCAGTTTAAAAAGCTCGAAATCGCGCTCGCCCACGGCATCCAGGCGCGTATAAACCTGCAGCCGCTTTCCCCCGCCCGCCAGATGGGCAAAACCCGCCTTGCCGTGCGGACGAATCGTCATCACCCGCCCGGCGACACGCACGGGAACTTTCTCTGCTTGCAACTCTTCCGCGCTCTTCGATGAATACCCGTCCAGGACCTGTGGCACGGTATGCGTGAATTCGTATTTACGCGGGTAAGCCTCGAAGCCCAACTCGCGGATGGCTTCGAGCTTTTTCCGGCGCTGAACGATCAATTCGTCTTGTTCCCCGGCGTGCAAATCGCCACCTCCACAAAATCAATTTTCAGGCGTTAACCGGGCATTATAGCAGGAACGTGAGTCAATACCGGAAGGCAGGGGGGTAGGAAGGTTTCGGGCGGCCAGGACAAGCGCGAGCCCGCCTGGCCGCCACCGCTTGCGGATCTTTACATCTTCAATGCGTTTTGCCTTGCAAGGCCCGATCCATATTTGATTGAACCTGGTTAAACCCTGAGGGTATCTGAAAGAGAGCGTCTTCCAGAGAATCGGTTGAAAATGATGTGACTCGTGACGTGATCGACATCAGAGAGTTGCTCGGCGTTGTAGCCTGCGGAGCGGAAGCGTTCTGGTTGTCCTCTTCCTGTTGCTTCTTTTTATGGCGTCCGAACATGCCTCCCAGCGCCTTGGCTGCGGCCGCGCCCGGATTGGTGACGTCGCCGATTCCGCTCGAGGATTGCTGTTGGTTCTGTTGCTGTTGCGGCGCGGCTTGATCTCCCTGCGGCGCTGCGCCCAACATGCTCATGACGCTCAGCATCGGCAAGCCAACCGGGATTTTGCCACTCTTGTTGAGTTCGACCATGGACTTCGTCATTCGGGGGTCCATGCCGAAAGCCGTGTTAGGAGTCCAACCGATTTCAGTCGCCATCTTCTTATAAAAGTCACCCACTTCGTGATATCCCATGACGGAAGGCGCCATCCACTCATCCATTTCCGTGCTGATCGTTCCGCTTTGCGTTCCGTGCTGGGCGTCCGTGGCCTGCATTTGTAGGTCCATTTTCATCACCATCTCTTGCGTGTCCTGGCCCAGGATACTTTGCGTTTTCCCGGTGGGAGTGATTTGAATCTTGGGCGTCATCGTGACCTGAGCGTTCTGGCCATTCTGCTGACCCTGATTCTTTGACTGCTTGTTCATTTCTTCATTCATGCGCTGCTGCGCGTTCTGCATGGCTTCGCGCATCTGCTCAAACGTCATCACGCTGTACGTCTGATGATTGGGGTCTACTTGTATGAATCGCCGGCCGTCGAGGTCGATAATCTCGTAGGTGCCGTCGGCATTATCCGTACGCAAATGGTTGCCTTTCACGTAGGTCGTGCTTTCCATCGGCTTGGTCGCCTGCCGCATGGACTTGCTGAAAACACCCAGGCCCTTCATCATGCCGGCCATCGCACCGCCCGTAATCTGGCTGGTTTGCGTGTACTTGAAATCGGCGCGCCCGAGCGTACAAATAGAAAGACACACCGTAAGAACAAGGAGCAACAATTTCGCGCTCATCGCCTTCCTCCTCACTTAGACTTATTGTGGATTGACTACCTTATGCGGCCAATCTTAGCCGGGTTTTTAAGGCGAGGCAAGCCAATTCGTATGCGGGCCTTCAACCAAAGACGGTGGCTTGATCGTCTTCTGGCGGAAATCCCGAATCTGATTTTTTTGTTCTTTCTAGCGAGCCACGCGGAGGCTGGCGCCTTTCAGAAGCTGTTCAACCTCGGCGAGAGTGGCCCAATTGAAGTCGCCCGGAGTGCTATGCTTGAGCGCGCTAAACGCGTTCCCGTAGCGCACCGCGGCCGCGTAGCTTTGCTGGGTAAGATAGCCGTAAATGAAGCCGGCGCTGAAAGAGTCGCCGCCGCCGATGCGGTCCACAATTTCCAGATCATATTTCACATCGTCGTAGAACTTGCCCTCCGCATACACAATGGCCGTCCACGTGTTGCGCCAGACCAGAGGATTTTCCCGGAGCGTGATGGCGACGGCCCGGAACTTGAACCTCTCTTGCAGCCGCCGGGCCACGTCCTGGTAGGCGCTTGCCGACACCTTGTGAAAATCTCCTTCCTCGCCGCGTGATGACGACTCAATGCCAAAGACCACGCGCGTATCTTCCTCAGTGGTAATCAAAACATCCACGTGTTCCATCAGAGGCTCTTGCACGCTTCGCGCCTTTGCGGGAGACCAGAGTTTGCCACGGTAATTCAGATCATAACTCACCGTCGCGCCCGCCTCGCGCGCGGCGCGAAGGGCCTCGCCGGTCACAACGGCGGCGGAGTCGCTGAGAGCCGGGGTTATCCCGCTCGTGTGAAACCAGCGGCAGCCGGAAAAAACTTTCTTCCAATCCACTTCACCCGGCTGGACAAGGCTGATGGCGGAGTTTGCGCGGTCGTAGAGCACGGAGCTTGGCCGGGGCGCCGCTCCGAATTCCACAAAATACAAGCCCACCCGGCCTTCACGCGTCCAAATGATGTTGGAGGTTTCAACGCCCATTTGGCGCACCCGGTTTGCCAGCAGCCGGCCCAGGCTGTTTTCGGGAAGCCTTGAAACCCAGGAGCTTTTGAGTCCGAGCCGGCTCAGCCCAACCGCTACGTTCAACTCGCCGCCGCCGATTTGAATATCCAGCGAATTCGTTTGCTCGGTCCTCTGAAAATGGGGCGGCGACAGCCTGATCATTGCCTCACCAAACGTCACGACTTCTGCCATGCCAAAAAACCTCCACCGGCTTGGTCATTACTGGCCCTATTTTCCCTTCATCACGCTGTCAGAAATGCTTTGTGTTTGAGGGAAAGGAGACAGGCTTTAAGATACCGCACAACGAACCGCTGCGATACTTCATTCTAGCGTTGCGTTCGGGAATTGCGATGACTTATTCGGCGCGCGTTCTTTCATTGTAGCGCCGGGCTTTACGCCCGGCATGCCGCCCTAAAGGGCGGCGCTACAACGAAACGTATTTGAAAAACGCAACACCAGTGTCACGCCACCGAAGTTCATTGAATAAGCCAGCTCCGCAGGAGCGGGAAAATATAGCCCACGGCGCGAGCCGTGGGTTCGCATCGTGTCCCTCTCCCTCTTCCCCTCTCCCGCCCGCGCGGGAGAGGGGCGCCGAAGGCGGGGTGAGAGCCGCTTGATCCCAGGGCTCCCGCCCAGGGCTACATTCTTCCGCCCCTGGCGGGGCTCTTAACCCGGCCCCCGGAAATTGGGAACTTTATCAAAGAACTTCGGTGACACAACAGTAGTTGATCTGCTCTGAAAAGTTCAGCCAACACGCCTCACCCGGCTCGCGGGACGTGTGGGGGGGCCGAACTTTTCCAAGCAGCAAGCGGCAAAGCCTCACGCCGCGTCCAAAGATCGTATTTTGCTTGCTCTTACTGCGCCTGAGCGTGGGCCGCCTGCGCCACATTGCCGGAGTGGAGACCACATTCTTTTTTCGTCGCCTCTTCCCACCACCAACGGCCTTCGCGTTCGTGCTGCCCCGGCAGCACCGCCCGCGTGCAGGGTTCGCAGCCAATAGAAATAAAGCCGCGCTCGTGCAGCGCGTTGTAAGGAACGTCGTTTTCACGGATATAGTCCCAGACTTGCTTAGAGGTCCAATTGGCCAGCGGATTGAACTTGAAAAGCTGGCGGCCGTTCGAGAAGGTTGGATCGAGCTCCGCCACCGCGACCTGGGTGCGCGTGGATGGACTCTGGTCACGACGCTGCCCGGTGACCCACGCGTCCAGGCTGTGCAGCGCGCGCTTGAGCGGCTCCACCTTGCGCAGCGTGCAGCACTCCTTGTGACCGTCCTTGTAGAATGAGAAGAATCCCTTTTCGGCCACAAATCTTTCAACTTCTTCGGAACGCGGGAAGAAGATTTCAACGGGAATCTTGTAGCGCTCGCGCACCTTGTCGAGGAACTGGTAAGTTTCGGGGTGCAGCCGCCCCGTATCGAGCGAAAACACCTTGAAGGCGCCGCCAAGCTTCGCCGCTAAATCAACCAACACCACGTCCTCAGCCCCGCTAAAACTGACGCCAATGCGCGGCGAGAAGTTTTCAAGAGCGAAGGCCAGGATTTCACGAGGATGAAGGCCGGCGTTGGCCTCACCCCACTTTTGAATGTCAGAACTGCTTAAACTCGTTGTGCCCATAGTACAAATTCACCTTTCATACGAGGATTTCCGCGGAATGCCCGCGAGAATTAAAAGTTAAAACCGGTTCGCCCACTGTAGCGGCGGCCTCTGGCCGCCGGTTTTTATTATCTAAAGACCGGCGGCTAGAGGCCCCCGCTACAAGGCTTTCCAACAATCCCACTAAAAGCTTAAAAGCAATCGCGCCCCCAGTGAAAAATAGAGGATGCTGAGAAGCCAGCCAAAATACCGCTCCGGGATGCGGTGTGAAAACCAGCTTCCGGCCAGAACTCCGGGCACGGAACCCGCCACCAGGCCGGCGAAGAGATGGCTGTTGAAATGGCCCATCCATAGATGAAGCGACCCGGCGAGCACCGTGGTGGCAAGACCCAGCATGATGTCCGTTCCCACCAGTTCGGCGATGGGCATAGGCACGACCATCAGCATAAACACCATCAGCAGGCTCCCGCTGCCCACCGAAGTGACCGCCACGAGGAATCCCACCACGGCGCCCACCAGCAGAAAGCCCCGGCGCCCTTGCTCGAACTTGGGCTGCTTCTGCGCCGCCGTCATTTTGCGCTTGCGGACGTAGGGTAGCGAGACCGACGCGGCGAAGAGCACCACCCCGACCAAGGCTTTCAAGCTGTAGTCGAGGACCTCAACGCTCAGGCGCGTCTTCAGCAAGCGGATGAATAGGATTCCCGCAAGACTGCCGGGGAGGCTGCCCAAAATAATGTAACCCGCCAGCCGCCAGTAGATGCGCCCCAGCCGCCAGTGCTCAACAAACCCGGCCAGCTTCGTCACCACCCCGGTCACCAGGTCGGTACCGATGACGACGAGTACCGGATAGGGCGTAAAAATAAGGAGCAACGGCGTCAGCACGGAACCGCCTCCGGTACCCGTCAATCCGATCAGAACCCCTGTGATAAAACCGAGTAGGACTACGGTCATGGTTCTCTTTTGCCCCGAAAAGTTCCGGGCCGCCGCTCCAAAAGTCTCACCGGAAAACAAAAACGCCCGCTAACGGTAATGCGTTAGCGGGCGTTTTGAAGATCGACCTGAAAGCGAGGCTTACAAGGCGGTTATCTCCGGGGAACAACGGCCGCTAGCGGTCACACGACAACAACAACAGACCGCGAAGGCCATCCCGTCGAACACCGTCTTGTTGATTAGCGAAGCCATCGTTAGAATTGCTAAATATATATTAAGACCGTGTAAAATGCAAGTCATTTCTGGACCCGGTAGTGTCAGTTTGATGTAGAGGCGGCTTTATGCCGCCACAACATGGCGGGGTAAACCCGCCGCTACACCCGAAACTGAGATACCACCCTCTGGACCCAATCCAGCAGCGCGTCAACCCGCTGCAGCACGTGAGTGGCTCGCGGGCTAGCGTTTCCTGGACGTGGGTGGCATGTTGCAAACGGACAAGTTGGGCGAGACTCGACGGCCCCCCCTCTCTCGCGCATGGGAGAGGAGTTGGAATGGGATGAAAAAGCGTCCCATTTATCTCGTTTGTCTCAAAGTGGTCTGATATGCTTTGTAGGGGCTTTGGTAGCGCAGCGGGACGGGTGAGGGGCTTTGAGGGCAGCGATGAAACTTCGCCTAGAGGCTCATGATGCAAGCAACCGAAAACAGAAAGGCAAGCAAGGCGCGCCTGCTGATGGATCAAAAACAGACGGAATGGGAGGAAGAAATGGGGGGCAAAAGGGGGCTAAAAAACAAAAAAGGATTGTTTTACTTTTTTCAAGTCATTGAAAACAAAGAGTCGAAACCGGAACCAACCGGAACCAACCGGACTCTAATGATGGTAAAATCGCTGCAATCGACTGAATATGAAGGGGATAGCCGGATCGATCCGGTAAAATGAGGCATGTTGCACAAAATAAAGGTGATTACGGCTTGAGTCGGAGGTTTTCTCCGCTTGGAGTGCAAAAACCGCTATTTTCTCCGCTTTGGGTCCGGTTCGTGACCCAAGCCGAAAACGGAAAGATGGGTCTTTCCCGGTTCGGTCCAAGCGGGGTTTTGAGTGATGATGCGGGTTTGCCGTTAATGTTCGCGGCTTTCGCCATCGATACCGCAAAATGCAGCGGAGTTGGCGAAGTTAACCCTGCGAAGTCAAAAGGCTTGCTCCCGGACGCAGCGCCGGGGTATAAAATTGACGTGCGCCAGTAGTTGGCAGTTTAGCGGTTCTGGGGGTTTATTTGAAACTCAAAACGGGAAAGACAAACTAATGCGAATTTTGATTTTAGGTGGCGACGGATATCTTGGCTGGCCCACGGCGATGTATCTTTCGCAGCGGGGCCATGACGTTACCGCCCTCGATAATTTTGCCAAGCGCCGCTGGGAAGCGGAGCTTGGCGTTCAGCCGCTCGCGCCTATTCTTTCGCTCGAAGAGCGCGCGCGCCTCTGGGGCAATCTCACCGGTTTAAGCATCCAGCCGGTCAGCGCCGACCTGTGCGATCACGAGCAGGTGGGCCGCCTGATCCGCGATCTCGCCCCTGACGCCATCGTGCACTATGGCGAGCAGCCTTCGGCGCCCTATTCGATGATCGACCGCCATCATGCCGTGTTCACGCAGACGAACAACATCACTGGGACGCTCAACGTGCTCTGGGCGCTGCGCGAACACGCGCCCGGCTGCCACCTGGTAAAGCTCGGCACAATGGGCGAATACGGCACTCCGAATATCGACATCGAAGAAGGCTTTATCGAGATCGAGCACAACGGGCGGCGGGACGTGCTGCCCTACCCCAAGCAACCCGGCTCCTTCTACCATCTCTCCAAGGTTCACGACAGCCACAACATCCTGTTTGCCTGCCGCGCCTGGAAGCTTCGCGCGACGGACCTCCACCAGGGCGTCGTTTACGGAATCGAGACGGACGAGACGACGCTCGATCCCGGCCTAGCCACAAGCTTTCACTACGATGAGGTTTTCGGCACCGCGCTCAACCGCTTTTGCGTGGAGGCTGTGGCCGGCATTCCGCTCACGCTCTACGGCCAGGGCAAGCAAAAACGCGGGTTCCTCAATATCCGCGATACGCTCCGCTGCGTGGAACTCGCCATCCTCAACCCGCCCGTGGCCGGAGATTTCCGTGTGTTCAACCAGTTCACCGAGATTTTCAGCATCGGTGATCTGGCGCGGCTGGTGCGCGACCAGGCGGCCAAGCTCGGCCTCAAGGTGGAGCTGCAACACGTAGAGAATCCGCGCGTCGAAGCCGAAGAGCATTACTACAACGCGCGTCACCAGAAGCTCCTGGACTTAGGGTTGACGCCGCACCTGCTCTCTGACGTCCTGATCGATAGCATGTTGCTTCGCGTGCAGGGAAACGCCGGCCGCATTCGCCGCGATTCCATTCTGCCCAAGGTGCGCTGGCAAGGCCCGGCGCGGGCGGATGATCTCCGCGCGCCAGACGATCGAGGTCCGCGGCGCAAGGCGTCTCCCGAGCCGGTTGCCGCCGGGGTAGCGAATGCGGCGAAGATCTGAAAGGCAGTGATAAGTGACGAGTGATCCTCCGCGCTCCGGCCCCTTGCGGATTATCGGGATCGATCCGGGCTTGAACATCACGGGCTACGGATTGATCGACTTCGGTTCGGGCGGAAGCACTCTTGCCGAGGCAGGCGTCATCCGGCTGCCCCGCAGCGACGGCGATAATCTACCGGAACGGCTCGAAGCGCTTTTCAACGAAGTTCAGGGATTGATCGCGGAGTTCAGCCCGCAGCAGATGTGCATTGAGGAAGTCTACAGCCACGCCTTTTATCCCAAGACTTCTATTCTGATGAGCCACGCTCGCGGCGTGATTTGTCTGGCCGCGCAACTGGCCGGCGTGCCCGTCGCCAGCATTTCCGCGAAGCGAATTAAGCAATCCGTCACCGGCAATGGCAACGCCAGCAAGCAGCAAGTGCAGAGGGCGGTGCGCCAGCTTTTTTTGCTCGAACGGACGCCGCACCCGCCCGACGTGGCGGACGCCTTGGCCGCCGCGCTGTGCTATGCGAATTCTTTGCGCTATGGCGGCGCGCCGCCTTGCCCGCGCCGAAATGGCCACCATATTAAAACTGGCAAAGGGCGCCGGCCGGATGAACCGGATAAAGCTGGGGGAAGACTTGAATGATCACGGAAATCACCGGCCAGGTGCTCTATGACCGCATTCAGCGCACGACGCTGCTGCTAAAAGTGGACGCGCTCTGCTATGAAATTTTCGTCCCGTCGGGCATCGCTTCGCGGCTGCGGCGCATGGCAGAGAGCGAGCGGACGAATCCGCTGACGCTCTATACGATCTATTACATTGACGGCGGAATTGGCGGCGGCCATCTCACGCCGCGGCTCATCGGTTTTCTTGACCCGCTCGACCGCGAGTTTTTCGAGGCCTTTACCACCGTCCCCGGCGTGGGCTTCATGAAGGCGCTCAAGTGCCTCGTGCGGCCGGTCAACGAAATCGCGCAGGCTATCGAGCGTGGCGACGCGCTGTTTCTGCAAGACCTGCCCTTCGTCGGCGCGAAAACCTCCGAACGCATCATCATGGAATTGCGCGGCAAGATGGCGAAGTTTGCTCTGGCGCCGCGCGAGGAACCCCTTTCCCTCGAAAAAGAATCCGCCT
>JBOGJY010000076.1:0-5004 GCA_050745325.1 Terriglobia bacterium | reverse complement strand
CCATTTGGACATTTCGGCGCAAAAGATATCGAGATTACCATCGCCGTCGATATCCGCCACGCGAAGAGTGTGGCCGTGAATCACTTCTTCACCCAGAAGGTTGTGAGAAACCCATGTCTTACCGTCGCGGCGTTCGTACCAATTCAATTGTCCGCATCCGTCACCGCTATCAAACACCACTTGAGCGCCAGGAGAACGCTTGATGAATTTGCCAGCCCCCGCCCGGGAAAACTTCTGGGTGTCATCGATAATATGAGCTGAAAACCTGAGTCCACCTTCATGTTTGAACCAGCGGCCGCCACCCACCACTTCAATCACGCTGTCACCGTCGATATCCGCCATCGCCATCCCTTCCATCGGAGCATCCGCCTGAAAGATCACATGGAGGTTCCACGGACGGGTTCTGCTCCGCGGATGGTCAGGAATTCGAGCGAGGAAAAGAGCCTTTGCCCCCTGGTTCCAGAAAATCAATTGCGGCTTGCCTTCGCCCAATACATCGCCAAACATCATGTCGTGGTGCTGAGTTTTTCCCGTATTCTTGATCAAATGCCGAGTCCACGCAACGCCAGGATCGTAATGAGGATAAGGATTCTCCCACCACCAGACTTCGTTTGTGGAGGAGTCTCCGCCATTGACGAGGTCCGGGTACCCATCGCCATCGACGTCAAACAGTGTCCCCCCTGCCTCTAAATTGAGAGGGCCAGGATCGATAACGTATTGCTCCCAGCCGTGGTAAGGCGCGTCGTTTCGCCCGGTGTTTCGCATCCAAACGGCGGCATTCGATTTATTGCGGCCTGTAAATATAAAGTCTGCGCGGCCGTTCCCATCGATATCGCCCACGATGCAGCCGGTTTGATTGTCTGAGAGTTCCGGCACGGGCAGATCGCCGCTGCCGCTGGAAAGGTGCGTCCACGGAGGGCCCGCCATCGTTTCTTCACACGGAGACGCGGCGGGACGGGAGCTCTCTTCACCGAAAACAGCCATATGCTTTCCCCAGCCTCCGGTGGTCAATGCAGCGGCGCCGCCAATAAAACCGCGTCGTGTCACCATGGTTCTTCTCCTCCAGGAGGTTGCTGAAAAACTCTTTCGAGCTGTCATTCTGAGCGAAGCGAAGAATCTGCTTTTATGTGAAATCAACAACTTACGCGATTCTTCGTCGCCTTCGGCTCCTCAGAATAACAGGTTTGCGGAGTTTTTCCGCATCCTGCTAGGTTTCGCGCGAACGCCAACGGCAAAAGGCGCCGTGAGTCCTGCGACGAGTTCCACCCCTAAGATTCACCAGACTCTTCTGCTGCCGCTTGAGGAACCAACTCCGGGAAGCACTTCAAAACGTGGGACTTAGCTATTTCCAAGTGCAGTTGCATCCGCCTTCGCGCCTCCTCAGGATCTCGCCGCAGCACGGGTTCGTACAACGCTGAATGCTGTGGATATTCCATCCGGATTGCCTCGATTACGTTTCTGCTTACGGGTATAGTAGGTGGGTTTTTGGGCGATTCGGTTGCCTCGGCGGACCTTATGGCGAATTCCAGATACGCACAGTGAAGGGTCGAGTTTATGCGAACGGTCAGAGTTTTCATTGGCGGCGCTTGGTCCATTCAGCTTGCAGGCCGGCGCATCAGACCTTGCATGGTCTGCGCCGGCCTGGCTGTTTACGCCAAGGTCGTTGAGCGGAAATAGTAGGCCTCCGGCCCGCATAGAGCGTCGTCACCAAACCACGGGTCGTTTTTCACTTTTGGCACGGCGCGGGTGTGAATCAGCTCAAGGAATTGTTTTACATCGGAGACGGCGGTCGTTAGCTTTTCCTTGGGCGTGAACATCGACTGTAAGGTCGATACGTCAAGCGGAATTTCCGAGCTCTCGGGATGAACAATTTCGCCAGCCAGCTTTTCCGGCTTGCCGTGGGCGATCATGTCCCGCAGTTCTTTCAGCTCGTAAATCGTTTTAAGCGGACGTTGCTCTGGCGGCCGGTCTAATTCGACCAACTCCATTACCTTCCGAAGCTTTCCCTTCCAGCCCCGATAGGGCTCTTTGCTAAAGAAGCTTCGTTCGTTTTGCCAAATCTCCGGGGCAAGCCGCTCTCCGACGAAATTGAGGTACGCTTCGACCGTGTGGAACGCGAACACCATTGCCACAAGAGCGGGCTTGGACCACTCCTTTTCCCGCTCGCCTGCAAGTTTGGCTTGCTCTTCAACGATGTGCCACATGAAGCGATGGGGAAGCTCCTCGCCTTTAAACGTTGTCTTCAGCATCATGGCAGGACGTCCTCCTTAAAAGATTCGTCGGCGAGCTTGGTATCGAGCGTCCTCAGCTTCTCGCAAATCTTGACGACCTCCGAATGCTGGCCCAGGGCAGCGTAGCCGAGGCCCGGATTGCGCAACGACGCGCAAAAGGTGCCCTACCCGACTCGTGCTTGCGATCGCTTTGGGTCGAGCTTCTCAATTGCCGACTTCGTGTGCCTCATAACCTCCATGACGCAGCCGGCAAGCGACGTCACAACAGCAATATCGCCCCCTTGCGGAATCCCTTGCATGTCAGGTTCCGAGCTGAAGCCGCCCGTAATCCGCGCAACGGCCCGGCTGAAGAAGCACGCGAGGTCCTTTCCCTCTTTTACCCGCCGAAAATGGGCGATATAGTCTTTTTCGCGGTCTGAAGCGATTTCCAAGAGACGCTTCTCGCAGGCCTCGTTCAAGCGGAGGGAGCTTAGCAGGGCAGGCCGGAAAGAGCCCAGCATCGGCGAGAGCATGCTCGGGCTGTTGTAAACGACCCACAAGGAATATGTGAACACGAAGGTGCCAAAAGCGTGCCACTCGGCCAAGGCAAGGTCTGCGTCCTGGCTGGGATTCAGGGAGGTTGCGTCAAAAAGTGCGTGGAACTTATCTGCGCCGAAGGCTCCGCGATAAGCTTCGGCTAAAAATTTGGCCAGTTCGGCTGGCGATCTTCTCTTCTTTCGAAAAAAGCTACCCAGCAAAGTCTGTCCCATTCCCTTCTGGCGAGGGTGGGATGTGTCCCTTGCGCGAAGCGACGTCCTCGACGCCCTCCTCCACCACTTTCGCCGTGAAATGTGGGTTGGAACCGCACATCCAGGTCGCATGACTAAAATCTTTATGAACCGCGAGAAGGTCATTCGAAATGACGGCCCCGGGCTTCGCGTACGCGCCGACAATCTCGCTATAGCTCAGGCTCTCTTTCGCGGCAAGCGTCTGGAGCAACCGCCGCATCTGCTTTTCCGTCAACTGCCCCAGATTCACCTTCTTCTCGAAGATAAGTTCGGTGCTGTCATATCTCCGGATAAGCCAATAGCGCTTATTCATAGCTCAAACCTACCCCGCCTGCGTGGGAATCTCTTCCGGCGTGTCGGTTGCCGGTGTCGTGCACATGAGGCTTCGAGCGATAACGAACAACGCGGCGTCACGCATGGGGCTATTTTCGCTCTCTCCAAGACGGCTGCGCTGGTGCAATTCTGCCGATTGCTCCAGGTTGTGAGCCTGCCGGCAGGTTAACCGCGGGGGGCGGGCGCGCGCGTGACATCGCGGCCGGGGACAACGTCCATCTGAAGCGTAGGATCGGCGGCAGGAACGTAAGTCGTAGGCAAGCCGAGTTCGCGCCGCACGATATTTGCACCCTGCGCGATGGCGCTTGCTTTATAAAACGCGATTTCGCGGTTCGCTCCCTGGCGTCCAAACCCACAGTCGCTTGAAAGGATCAGGCGCTCGGTGGGAATGTGCTTGAGCGCCTTGCGGATTTCGGCCGCCACGTCTTCAGGCCGGTCGGCCTGAAGCGTCCGATGGCTCACCACGCCGATGGCGATCTTCTTCTTGAGGTCATGCTTAAGAGCCTCAAATAGCTCCAAGTCCTTCTGGTTGCGATCTTTCATCTCGAGCGTCCACACGTCGCCCCGGCAGCGATCAAGGTAGATTTCGATGGACTTCGCGTAGCTTGTGTCCTCCGTCACACGCTGCATGTTAGGGTTGCCCCAGCAGGTGTGAATCCACAGTTCCACGTCGTCAAGCCCCTGGACCTCGCGGTTGAAAGCGTCAATCAGAAACTTCACCTCCTCATGGTCTTTGCCGAAGGTGTTCGCCATGAAGTGGAACGTCGGTTCCTCGGTCTGCATGCACCGGCAGCCGGCGTCGCGGAGCGCGAGAAGTTCCTTGTTCATCGCCTCCGCCATATCCCAGATCACCTCGCGCTTATCCTTGTATTTAGGTGTGTGGATATCGAGGAAGAGAGCCATCACCTGGGAACAGCAGGTACCGAACTTGACGGGCTTGCGGGTTTTCGACTGTGCGAGACGCCAGATCTTGGGGTAGCCGAGCGGATGGTGTTCAATTTTGTCCACCACGTGCGGCCAACGCCAACCGGTGTAAATTTCATTCAGGAGCGTGCCGGGCGGGTAATGTAACCACGGAGCAGTAGTCTCCTCCGGCTGAAGGTAATCTCCTTCAAGTCCAGACCAGCGCTGTAGCGGATAGTGGTGCCAGGCCCGGCCAGCGAGGTCCTCGTCCACATGGAAGTCGCCGTGCGTCAGGATGTCGAGGCCGGCGCGCTCCTGATCGCTGATTACGACGGCCATTGCATCTTGGAACTTTTCGCGAAAGTGCACGTCGAGCATGCAGGTGTCGAGTGGGCGCCCCCACATGCTCATGTCGAACCAGCGCGGGCGCGGAAAAGAACCTGTAACCGTGGCCGGAAGAATCAAGCCGGCAGTCGCATTAAACACGATATCCTCCTACAGGGATTTTACATCGAGGCGCCTGTAATGACGAGGGGCACGGCAGGGGCGGGAATGACCGTGTTCGACCGCGCGGGCATTATCGCCTATTGAGACTTTTGAGACAAATGAGACGATTTACGATCCGGGCTGCCGCTCCACAATATTAGAAACGTTGATTCTAAAGACTTGCTAGGCTTCGTTCCCCCATTTTGTGTGCTTCGCTTTTTGGGGGGCGGAGTTTTAACTCCGCCATCAATGCCCTCACCCCCGGCCCCTCTCCAGGCGGGAGA
>JBOGJY010000075.1:0-3401 GCA_050745325.1 Terriglobia bacterium | reverse complement strand
GTTCAGTGATTATGGCTTGAAAGGTCCCCTTCCAATACATAAGGGCCTGTGCTACGCTTCCCGCTGAGGTAGGACTGCTGTGACTTTGCCTTAGAGGAGAGCCGTGGACAATCTTCTGAAGTCGCTTAATGATCGCCAATTCGGAACGATACTGATTGACCCACCTTGGCGCTTTGCCAACCGCACCGGCAAGATGGCGCCGGAACACAAGCACATCATCGAAAAGCGTGACATGGCGTTAGCGACTCCGAGTTCTAAGCAACCGTAAAGTAAAGAATGAAGGGTGAGCCGTGACCGACCCACAGTACATCAATTATTACCGCTGCCCGGACGATAGGACAGAGTGGACCACGATCTGGAGTTGCACGTGCGATGACCGCTGCCCGACTTGCAACCACGAGATTGAGCCGTATAATAGCGAACCCTCAACGGTGAATGATAGGAAGACAATGGCTCTTAACTGATGACCCCGCATGTTACTCGAAATGCCAGTCGATCTTGCGGCGGACTACAAGAGCCGTAGCCAGCGGGCACGGGTAATCAGTGAGGCGTGGGGTTGCCGCAACCTTTACTGTCCTCGTTGCGATTCGCCCACGCTCGAACCATCCACTGCCAACACTCGCCTAGTCGATTTTGTCTGTCCAGTCTGCGGGGCGGCTTTCCAACTGAAGAGCCAGTCTCACCCATTTTCTCGGCGGGTAACCGACTCCGCCTACGAGCCAATGCGCCGTGCCATTGAGGAAAGCCAAACCCCGCACTTCCTCACCTTGCACTATGATCCGCTGTCGTGGCGTGTGTGTAACCTAACTTTGGTGCCGAGCTTCGCGCTCACGATCTCTTGTCTCGAAAAGCGCAAGCCTCTTACCCTTACCGCGCGCCGTAGCGGTTGGGTAGGTTGCAACATCCTCCTATTCAAGATACCCGTGGATGCCAGAATTCCAATGGTTTCCGATGGGAGACCATCCGCCGCCACATCCGTGCGACGACAGTTCAGACTATTACAACCCCTTGAAAGAGTTGGTTTCGCGACGCGCGGTTGGATGCTCGATGTGTTAAACGTTGTGCGTTCGCTCCAGAAGTCGGACTTTCGTCTCACCGACGTTTATGGACATAGCAAAGAACTTCAGCTTCTTCATCCAGGCAATCTTCACGTCTGCGAAAAGATTCGTCAGCAATTGCAACGTTTGAGAGATATGGAACTCGTGGAATTCTTGGGTGGCGGGAAGTACCGGCTAAAAGTTTAGCGAGCAGCCGAGCTCATCGGCAAAGTCGCCCGCGAGAATGGCAGAAGCGTGCCCGCGCCAAAGCAAGAACCGCGCGCGGAGAAAAAGACAAAAAACCACACGCCACCAAGACCCAAAGAAAGGAACGCCAGCAACGACGGGTTACATTCTCAAATGGCAAGACGATCCGTCAAAAGTTACATTCTTACGTGGCTTGACAGGGGACTACAAACGTTTAAGAAGCTTGACTTCCCAGCCCAAGTCTGCAACGTTAACGCATTGCAGAACCGGGGTAGCGCGGAGTTGTCTTTCAACTCCGCGGCTCGTATCCAAGTCAGCGAAACCCGGCGAAAAGCCGCAGAGTTACAAAACTACTCTGCGCCACCTCGCAGCGTTTACACTACGAACGCTGCGCTCCAAAAGTTCATCTCCGCCAAATCCTAAACAAGGAAAACCATCCGAATGGGAAATCCAACCTCACAACCCTCGCCCAGCAAGCCGACTTCCTACGATGAAGTCTTATATCCCGGTTTCTCATTCGTACAAAGCCATCCGGACCGCCTGGCGACGCAAGCGACGATGTTTGGCATGGCGCCCGCCGCCCTCGAATCCTGCCGCATCTTGGAGCTTGGCTGCGGCGACGGGGCAAACATTATCCCTGTCGCCTTTGGATTGCCTCATAGCCATTGCCTGGGAATCGATCTTGCCGCGCGCCCCATCGCCATCGGCCAGGGCGTGATCGACGCGCTGGGATTAAAAAACATCGTTCTGCGCCAGATGGACATGATGGAGGCCGGTAAGAACCTGGGCGAATTCGATTACATCATCGCGCACGGCATTTATTCCTGGACGTCACCGGCCGTACAAGACAAGCTGCTGGCGATTTGCTCCGAAAACCTCGCGCCGGACGGGGTAGCGTATGTCAGTTACAACGCCAATCCCGGCGGCCATATCCGCCAGATGATGCGCCGCATGATGCTTTACCACACGCGCAATATTTCTGACCCGATGGAGCGCGTCCGCAACGGACTCGGGTTTCTTCAAGGCCTTATCGCCTCACTCAAAGAGCCGGACCCCATCCTGCCCGTTCTTAAGCCGGAATTCGAGCGCATGAGGAATATCGACCCGCAGGCTTTGTTCCACGACGATTTTGCCGAATTTAACGAGCCCGTGTATTTCTACGAATTCATCGAGCACGCAAGCCGGCACGGGCTGAAATACCTTGCCGAAGCCGACCTCGCGGCGATGCATGCGACCCACGCGTCGATCCTCGATGACGGTGCGTTCGAAGATAGCGACGTGGTCGCGTGCGAACAGATGTTGGATTTCCAGGTGCTTCGCAATTTCCGCGCCACCCTCTTGTGCCACGAAGGCGTTCGCATCGCACGCGTTCCGCCCCTGGAAAACATCCAACGGCTTTACATGGCCGCTCATGTGGCGCCGGATTCCCCTGGCCCGGACGCGCAAGCGGATAAGGGCGTGACCTTCCGCAAGGTGGACCTTAAATTAAAACTCAAGGTCACGACCAATCATCCCTTGACCAAGGCCGCCCTGTTCCATCTCAGCGCACGCTGGCCGGAGCGGATTTCCTTCGAAGAGTTGAGGTCGGTTGCCTTCGCCGAATCCGGCTGGACGCCCGCCCAGGGAGAAGTGATGCCGCTCGAGACCATGCTCCTGAAAATGCACGTGGGCAAAATTGTCGACCTCCACTCCCACAAAACCCCCGCCATAGCAACGGTCAGCGATCGCCCGGTGGCAAGCGCCCTCGCCCGCTACGTGCTGCGGGAGCGGAACTATGCGGCGAATCTAAACCACAGCAATATACACGCTGACGGCGCGCTCCACGCGCTCATCCAACTCCTCGACGGCACGCGAGACCATCCTGCATTGGTCAAGGAAATGGAACAACGCATTGCCTCAGGAAAAGTGACAATTGAGATTGATGGGGCGCCAGCGAAGGACGCCGCTGAGGCGAGCAAAGCCATGGTAGACGGCATGGAAGAAAATCTTAAAAAGGTGGCGCGTATGGCGTTGCTGGTGGGCTGACCTCCAGAGCAGCATTTTCTGATGACTGGCCCTCAGAGTCTGTGCGACAACTGCCTTTTCTGAATTGTAGCGGCGGCCTCTGGCCGCCGGTCCTTCTCATTTAAAATCCGGCGCCCAGATGCCGCCGCTACA
>JBOGJY010000074.1:0-4549 GCA_050745325.1 Terriglobia bacterium | reverse complement strand
GGGTTAAACTACGAACCCTGCGCTACAAAAACAGCGGGAGCAAGCTCCCGACTCCAAACTCCACCCGGTTAAGTGGGTGATGGACGGCCCGCTGCACATGATTACCCTACGATTCAGGCTCAATCAGCACCAGGCGGCCGTCACGGCGCCAGTACACGATGTTGATGCGGTCCGTCTCCGCGTTGCGAAATGCCACCAGGTCTTTTGAATCGGCTTCCAGGGTGGCAATGGCCTCGTCAACGGAGAGCGGCTTGATGGGAATCCTCTCGGTGGCGACGGCGGCGTGGTCTTCCCCGGCGGACTGCTCCCTCCTCATCACGTTGAGAGTGACGGCGGAGGTCGGGCCGGGCCTGCGCTTCCGCGTCCAGCGGCGCTGCAACAGGCGCACCGCCTGCTTCTCAAGCTTGTCGATGGCCCCGTTGATGGAACATCGCGCGTCGGTGGTTTCCTCAATACCCACCAGCGTCTGGTCCCGCCATTTCAGGGTGATTTCCGCGGTCCTGCGATGCTTTGCCGCCACAAGGATGACGTGGATGCTCGAACGGTCGTGGAGAACGCGGTTAAGTTTCTGCAGGTGTTCTTCGGCGTACTGGCGAAGGTCCGGTGTGATTTCAATCTGCCGCCCGGTATATTCGATATCCATGAGAGACCTCCGAAAGTAGCGCCGGGCTTTATGCCCGGCATGCCGCTCTAAAGGGCGGCGCTACAGTGAATCATGATTTTCTCCGCCGCTGGTGCGTGCTCGGAATCCTCAGATCCTCGCGGTATTTCGCCACCGTCCGGCGCGTCACGTCGATGCCTTGCTCATGAAGGCGCTGCGTGATGTGATCGTCGGTCAGGGGATGAACGGCGTCTTCCTGCTCAATCATTTTGGCCACGATACGCTTGAGGATCACCAGCGAAGTGTTGGAGCCAGACGGCCCCTGCACGGCTTCCGAGAAGAAGTACCTCAGCTCATAAACACCCTGCTGCGTGTGCACGTACTTGCTCGAGACAGCGCGGCTGACGGTTGAAGGGTGTACTCCCACTTCTTCCGCCACCTCCTTAATCATCATCGGGCGCAGGTAGTCAAGGCCCTTATCGAGAAATTCCACCTGGCGGCGGATGATGGCTTCGCACACTCGCACAATGGTCTGCTTGCGCTGCTCGATATTTTTGATGAGCTGTAGGGCGGAATTGAAGCGCTCGCGCACGTATTTACGGACGTCGCCCGCCGCGTTGCCGTCCGCTAACATGCGGCGGTAGTGATGGCTCAGGCGGAGTTGTGGCAGGCCCTCCTCATTCATCACCACGCGGTATTCTTCACCCACTTTGACAAAGGCCACGTCCGGCTCGATGAGGCGAGGCTCGGCGTTGTTGTACCTCTGGCCGGGTTTGGGGTCCAGCCGGCGGATGACTTCCATGCTCTCTTCAACATCCTCGACCGAGCAATTGAGCGCGCTCGCAATTTTTTTGTGCTGCTTCGCCTCCACTTCCGCCAAATGATTGGCGACGATGGAAGTTGCAAGACTGTTTCCTGCGCCCGCCAGACGAAGCTGGATCAGCAGGCACTCACGCAGGTCGCGCGCGCCTACCCCTGCCGGGTCGAGATCCTGAACCAAGGCCAGGGCCTCCTCAACCTCCTTCGGGTCGTACCCATCCCCCTGGGCCACTTCCTCCAGGGTTGCGGTAAGGTAGCCATCTTCGTTCAAATTTCCGATGATCGAGTATGCCGCGCCCTGAACACGCTCCGGATAAGAGCTCAGATTAACCTGCCACGATAAATGCTCAGAAAGAGAGGTTGGGCGGCTGATGAAATTCTCAAAGGACGGCCTTTCGACATCCTCCGAGGCCTGCGATTTGTAACCGGGGTCGAGGTAATCGTTAAAAAACGAGCCATAATCAACTTCGCTAAACGGATCCTTGTGATCGTCCGCGCTCGTCACCTGCGCGTCCGCGGCTTCCGCTGGCGCTTCAGCTTCCTTCTTCTGCGCCTCTTCGAGAGTGGGCACGGCCTCCGCCACTTCCTCAAGCACCGGGTTTTCCACCATTTCCTGGTTGATCATTTCGCGCAGTTCGAGCTTGTTCAGCGCGAGAACGGTGACCATCTGCACCAGGCCGGGCGTCAGAATCTGCCTTTGCGCCACCCTGAGGCTTAGACCGAGTTTGGGCTGGGACTTGTTCATCTAAATCGCTAACCTGAAGTTATCACCGAGATAGACTTTCTTCACTTCGTTGTCATTGCCGAGCTCTTCGGGTGTTCCCGAACGGAAGATGCGTCCGCTGCTGATGATGTAGGCGCGGTCCGTCACCTGAAGCGTTTCGCGCACGTTATGGTCGGTCAAAAGCACCCCGATGCCAGACGCCTTGAGCTGCAGAATGATCCGCTGAATATCCAGCACCGCCAGCGGATCAATGCCGGCAAACGGCTCATCCAAAAGGACAAATGAAGGGGAAATGGCGAGCGACCGCGCTACCTCTACGCGGCGCCGCTCACCTCCCGAAAGCAGATAGCCGAAGCTGCGGCGAACCTTCTGCAAACCGAATTCTTCGAGCAATTCCTCGAGGCGCTCGCGCCTCTGGTTGGCGGTCAAGGAAGTGGTCTCAAGAATCGCCACCAGATTTTCTTCGACCGTCATCTTCCTGAAAATCGAGGGTTCTTGCGGCAAGTAACTGATGCCGTTCCGGGCGCGCATGTACATCGGAAAAGTTGAGATATCAACCCCGTCCAGCAGCACCTGTCCGGCGTCCGCCCCCGTCAGACCCACGATAATATAAAAAGTGGTCGTCTTGCCCGCGCCGTTCGGCCCAAGCAGCCCGATCACTTCTCCTTGAGCAATCCTTAAGCTAACACCATCAACAACTTTGCGGCCTTTGTAGGATTTTGTGAGGTCGACAGTGGAGAGAATCTGCATGGCTCATTGCTGTAGGATGCGGCGCTTCGAAAGGGTCCTTGATTTATTTCCTCCGCCTGCGAGAAGGCTAGCATCGCGGGTAAAGAATGTCAATCGCTGGCCCGTCAGATAACCCTGTTGAACGTCGTAAATTACAGGCGGTCCGCCAGTTAGAACCACCTTCCCGGCGGCGGCGAAATATTCGGCGTGCTCGCCGAGAGCGCGCCGCCCTGGCGCCTGAGTCACCCTGACGTGTCCATCCGCCACGGCTCTTTCAATTTCCGCCCCCTTCGCTCCGCCGGGTTGGGAGAAGTAGATTTGCAGCCGGTCGGCGGTAAAGGTTGTGTCTGTCGAAACCATCCGGACGTTTCCCTGATAAACCGCTTCACGGCCCAAATTGAAATATTGCAGCCGGTCGGCGGTGATCGTGACCGGCTGTACCGCGCCGGCCTCTGACTTATTATGTTTACTGGGACCGCCGCTCTCAGGCGCGTCTGAAAGCGCAGGCTCAACCAGTGAAGTTACAACGCCTTTCCCCGAGCTCAACTGCTGTTGCTTCCGGTAAACATCGAGCGAAGACGATTGCACAACGTCGGGGCCGTGCGACGCGCGGACGTTCCCTTCATAATGCGCGTACTGGCGCTCGCGGTAGGCGGTGACGCGGTCCGCCAGCACGATAATGGGGCTGGAATCTGCGGTGGCTCCCGCAGGACTCCCGCTGCCCGGTGGCAAACTGAAATGGATTGACTGGACATTGCCTCGTCCTTCCGCCACACCATCGGCCAGACCCACTAAGATGTGGTCGGCTCGAATGCGCCCATCCGCATCCCAAAGCTCAGGGCGGCCCGAAAGCGCAAGCGTCTGCTTCTGCGCTTCAAACTGGGCCTCAGCCGCGCGCGCCCGGCTCGCACCCTGTTGAAATTTGAAGTTTCCCTTTTGTTGTAACGTCTCAATGGCTCCAGTGGCCGGATCAACCTTGGCTAGCAGCTCATCACCCGTGCTGACGAGAGGCAGGGCGCTATGCTTGGCGTTAAGAGGGGGCTGATCCACTATGCGCGTGGAAGAAAAGCCGTGGATATTCTCGAGCCTTCCTGCCGGGTCAAATGCCATCTGAAATTTTCCCGCCGTCACCGTTTGCCGGTCCCGGGTTGGGTCGGTAGGGATTAATCGGAGTTTGCTCGGTCCGTTAGTCTGCGCTTCTCGCAAAAGACTGCGGGATTGGAAACTTAACTGCAACTCCGGCGCATTGAGAATGCGCTCGCCCGCAGCGAGGCCCGCTGTTCCTATCGTGGGGTTGGATTTACGACTTGAGCCGGACGAAACGGCGATTCCACCCGTAGGCCGGAAGAGCAACTCGACATTGCCCTGGGCGTTCCCGGATTGGGGCTGAGACTTCGCGGCCGTAAGGTTAAGCGACACCTTCTCCGCCGTAAGCCGCCGTATGCTTCCGCCCTCTTTGCTCTCTTCCCTGCCTTCAATCACGACATTGCCGGTTGCTAACAAGGTACGGACTGCGTTCGTTCCCGGATCGAAGTCAGCCTCCAAATTATCTCCGGAACCCTTGATTTCATTCGCCGGCAATACGTCGGAGCCCTGAACGCCGGAAAGGGTGACTCGAGTAACCCGGTTTGCGGCGTCGAGAAAGACGGCGCCCGTTGACGCGCTGAGCTCGCGCC
>JBOGJY010000073.1:0-2498 GCA_050745325.1 Terriglobia bacterium | reverse complement strand
GACGTGTACTGCGGGCCAGCGGTTGAGCCCGTCGCCGACGTACGCCGAAACACCCTTCTTACGAGCCAAAGCGATCGCGTAGGTGATAAGGCCCTGCTTGACCCGGTCGTGGACCTGAGGAAGGCGGACCACCGACACGTTTACGCCACGCGCCGCCACTGAAGCTGCCGCTTCTTCCGAAGCTGCGCGGGGAATCGCGTTGGGACCGCTAGCGGCCGCATTCTCTTCCATCGCGATTTCACCTGACATAGCGTTCGCCATTGCGGTCCCGGAGGTGACGATCAGGGGGCGGTCAGAGCCAGCGAGAGCGGAGCCGAGAGCCTCAATGGCACGCCTGTCGATCTCACAGTTTTCCTTGAATTTCGAGAAGTCGTGAATAAAGGCGGTGTGGATCACGCCATCCGCAGCGGCCGCTCCGCTGCGCAGGCTTTCCAGGTCTTCAACATCACCTCGATGCACCTGGGCCCCAGCGGCGATAAGCGACTTGGCGCCCGCATCGCTGCGAGCAAGACCGAGCACCTGATGGCCCGCATTCAATAGCTCCTGAACGGTGGCCGAACCGATAAAACCCGTTGCTCCTGTAACAAAAATCTTCATAAGTCGCTCCTTTGCGTCAAGTTATCGGAATACGAAGTTATTGCATGGACTGACTTGCTGCCCCAACCCTTCCGGCAATCGAGTTGACCGCAGCAATCGCAGTCGGCGGCAGTTCAAGTGCTGCAGCACGGAGGTTGCCTCGGAGATGGTTTATGGAAGAGGTGCCGGGGATCGTCAGAATATTAGGAGACCGCTGAAGAAGCCAAGCAAGTGCGACCTGCATCGGAGTTGCTTGCATGGACGCCGCTACTCGGTCGAGCACCGATGATTGTAATGGCGTGAATCCTCCTAACGGGAAGAACGGGACATAAGCTATGCCTTGCTTCGCGAGAGCATCGACGAAAGCGTCGTCATTGCGGTGCGCCAGGTTGTAGAAGTTTTGGACGCAAACGATCTCCGTGATTCCCTGAGCTTCCTGGAGTTGCCGGGGAGTGACGTTGCTGAGGCCGATGTGACGAACCAGCCCCAGACGCTTCAACTCGGCAAGCACCGTCAAGGGTTCCTCGATGGATCCTTCCGATGGTTCCATCATTCCGCCGACTCGAAGGTTGACAACGTCGAGCACGTCGACGCCGAGATTCCGAAGATTGTCATGAACGCCGTCGATCAACTCCTTGCGCGAGAGCGCGTGAAGCCATGATTTGTCTTCGCCCCGGCGGGCGCCCACTTTGGTTACGATGAATAGCCCGGCTGGATAGGGATGAAGGGCCTTCTTGATAATTTGATTGGTCACATGCGGGCCGTAGTAGTCGCTCGTGTCGATGTGGTTCACGCCAGCGGCAATCGCCTCTCGCAGAACAGCGATCGCGGCGTCAACGTCCCGTGGAGGTCCCCAAACTTCGGGACCGGCAAGTTGCATCGCGCCGTAGCCCATCCGGTACAGGTTGGTTGTGGTTCCGGCAAGTGCAAAGGTGCCGCCAAGCTTCGTTGATATCGTCATTGTGTCTTTTCCTCCCATCTGCGGGCCGGTTTTTGATAAAATGGAGATTGCCTCCGCATAAATAGATTAACGGAGACTGTCTCTGGTTACATGGTTTTTCGAGATTTTTGAGTATGGCCAAAAAACGTTCACAGCCTGCCCCGCGTAAGCCGCGCGCGGACGCGCAGCGGAACCGCCAGCGCATCCTGGAAGTCGCCAAGGAAGCTTTCACCCGGTCGGGCGCGAATGCCAGCTTGGACGACATTGCCAAACAGGCAGGTGTCGGGCCGGGAACCTTGTATCGCCACTTTCCTGCGCGCGAAGAACTTCTACAGTCGGTTTACCGGTCAGAGCTGGAAAAGCTGGCCGCAGCGGAACAGAAATTCACTCAGACGATGCCACCGATTGAAGCATTGCGAGCTTGGCTGCTGTTGTTCGTTGATGCCATCGCAACAAAACAGCTCATCGCCCCGGCGCTGAATACGCTGGTCGGCGATCACAAGAAGGTATTCGAATCTTCCTACGCTCAGATCCATGAAGCGATTCGCGTACTGGTGAAGCGCGCGATCAAGAGTGGCGACATTCGCAAGGATCTCGACCCCATCGATCTGCTTCGCGCTCTTGTTGGCGTCTCCAACGTAGCGGCCGCCCCCGGCTGGCAGCAAAGCGCCAGGAGACTCGTGGACATCCTCATCGCTGGCTCGCGGCCAATTAAATAGGCTGGGGATCTGACTCCCGCATTTTCGGCCACTCGGAAAATGGCCCGACCGTTACGGATTACTCCTGCCTGGTTGGCATGTGGCGGGTAACCTTGACGCCCACCTCCAACAAGGGCAGACAGAAATGAATCGCCCCTCGGCCGTTACACGGGATCAGTGTTGGCTAGCGGTTATTTTCCTGCCCGGAGACCTGTCACGCACGATCGGAGACAAGTGATTGGATGCACAGCCTTCGCCGAGGCACCCAAGGGTGTCTCCACAGC
>JBOGJY010000072.1:0-5498 GCA_050745325.1 Terriglobia bacterium | reverse complement strand
CCGTAATTCTTGACGATGAAATCGTAGGCTTGCCTGAACTTGCTGTTATGCTCGAAATAGCACATCACACTCGGCTTCGACAGCTCTTCTCGTGATAGTTTCATTTCGTGGGCCATTGACCATGTCTTCCAAACATAAATAATCACTGCCACGAGCGTGGCAGCCTCTACTCCAGGTTGCCACAGGCGGAGAATTTCTAGTACCGCTTTCATACCATGCCCCTCTATACATCATGCCGCACTTCGCTGGTGAAGCGGCCATTCATGCTTCTTGCACGGAACGCTTGCTACCTTTCGCGATGAACCACAAGATGCTATCAATGTCTTAGGTTGCCTGCGGCGTGAACTGAAAGGGCGCGCTCATCTCTGCGAGTTGAGCCGGAGGGCGCGGTGCCGACGCAGCATCTCAATCGCCATATCCCCATCCATCAATTCGCCCCGGTCAGCTTGTGCAAAGCCCGTGGCGATCTGGGCCGCCACCGTTTCGCGCTGCCCGACCATCCAGTCTTCGAGCTGGAGTTGTTCGCGGATGATCTCGAACGCTTGGTCCAGTACCTCGTCCGGATTCTGATACGCGCCGGATTGAACGGCCAAGTCGATTACGCGCTGCTGTTCGGGTTTCAAGTCAATCCCCATCGGCCTGTCCATTCTAAAGAAGTTGTGCCCCTACCCTACCTCACTCGACACATTGAGTCAAATAAGCTTGACAAGACAAGCAAAACTGGCTATTTGAAAATTTACTTAGCGCGCTTCGACGGTGACGTGCGCGGAGGGTTGGCTTTCGTTCTTCGCCGTGTCGACGGCGGTCACCCAATAAATATACTTTGTGTTTTGCTGGATCGCGCGATCAGAAAATGCAGGCGTGCGCAGCAATTGCGAATTGAGCCGCTCGCCAAGCTTTCCTTGCTCCAGGCGGTAGACATTATAGCCCGCAAGATCAGGATCGATTTCGGGCTTCCAAATCAGCTCCACCGCATTGCCGGTATAGACCGCCGTCAGACCAGACGGCGAAGGCGGCGGAAATATCTCGCGCGGCGTTATGCCAACGGGCTCGGAGGGAGCGGACGTCGCCGTATACCCGTCGCGCGTGAAGACCGCGGCCACACTATAAATGTAAGTCTCTCCGAACTTGAAGTGGGTGTCTCGATATGATGTGGAAGGGGCTTCGCCGATTAAAATCGGCTCTATTTGCGATTTCATAACACGATAGACGCGGTATCCCGTAATGACAGGAAGCGGGCCGCCCGTAAAGCTCTCCTGCGGGGCGGACCATTCGAGTTCGATTGCGTGAGGGGCCTGGCGCGCGATGAGATTCACAATGGGCGGCGAGACGTCAACCAGCTTTGTGGTTGCGGTATTTGATGGCTCACTCAGATGAGGATGACCGCGAAAACCGCGTGTGAGAGTAACGACTCTAAAGACAAACCTCGCGCCCATCGAGCGCGAATATTCCGCCGCCGTGAGACTGATCCTATAAGTAATCGTGTTGCCGCGCTCAAGCGGGGGAAGCTGTTGTGGCGCGATTGACACAAACGGCTTTAATGACTTGGGCGAATTGAGACCATTCTTACTCTGCGCCCCCAGGCCTGCGACCTGGCGAAATATTTCCACCTCGAGGGGTTTTGTCAGCCGGCGGCCGTCGGTCGCCTGGCGCGGCGCAGTAAAGCTCAACACCAGCGTGCGGCCCGCTTGCGTGACGTTTAAGTCTTTCACTTGTTCAGGAGCTTGAATGCGAGGCGGGTGCGGGGGCCCTTCCGCCGCGCAGCCGCAGAATAAGCAGGCGGCTACAATCGCCGCAAGCAGATGAAAGCGGCGCGGCGGCAACCGTATTATTTTTGAATGGAAGCTCACGGAAGAGCGCAGACAAGAGGTTTCGCCAGTCTTGCTATGCGCGGGACCGCCCGGCGCCGGGCTCACAAGATATACCGGCTCAAATCCTGGTTCTTGACAATATCCGCCAGTTGTTTCTGCACGTAGGCGGCGTCAATCTTGACGGTCTTCTTTTTCAGGTCCGGCCCTTCGAAAGAAATTTCATCTAGAAGCTTTTCCATGATGGTGTGCAAGCGGCGAGCGCCGATATTTTCCGTTTGATCGTTCACCAGCGCCGCAAACCGGGCGATTTCCTCGAGCGCATCGTCCGTAAAGGTCAGCTTGATGCCTTCCGTCTCCAGCAAAGCGGCGTATTGTTTCACCAGCGCGCTTTTCGGTTCTTTGAGGATTTTGATGAAATCCTCTAGCGTAAGCGAGTGCAGCTCCACCCGGATGGGGAACCGCCCCTGAAGCTCCGGGATGAGATCCGAGGGTTTGCTGACGTGAAAGGCGCCGGCGGCGATGAACAGGATATGATCCGTCCGGACCATACCGTAACGCGTGTTGACCGTGGTCCCTTCGACG
Source organism: Terriglobia bacterium (assembly GCA_050745325.1). Classification (GTDB taxonomy): domain Bacteria; phylum Acidobacteriota; class Terriglobia; order UBA7540; family UBA7540; genus RH2-MAG17b. The sequence continues at coordinate 3,105 of JBOGJY010000072.1, read as the reverse complement.
ATCGGCAGGATGTCTCGCTGGACGCCTTCCCGGCTGACATCGGGGCCATGCCCGTGCTCACGCCCGGCAATCTTATCAATCTCATCGACAAAAATGATTCCAGATTGCTCGGCGCGCTCGACTGCGGTGCGGGTGACCTGATCCATGTCAATCAGCTTGCCCTCTTCCTCCTGGATCAGGTATTCCATGGCGTCGCCCACGCGCATCCGCCGCTTTTTGGATCGCTGGCCGAAAAGCCCCGGCAGGATATCCTTAATGTTGATATCCATTTCCTCGATGCCCTGGGAAGACACGATCTCGAAGGCCGGGAAGCTGCGTTCGCGGACGTCCACCTCCACCTGGCGCTCGTCGAGTTTGCCTTCGCGCAACTGGGCCCGCAGCTTTTCGCGCGTGCGCTGGTACTGCTCCCGCTGGCGCTCGATTTCTTCGGGCGCCGTTTGATCACCCTTCGGGGCAGGGGCGGTGGGCAGCAGCAGGTCGAGCAGCCGCTCTTCGGCGTTTTGCTCGGCTTTCTCCGTGACCTCGTTGACTTTCTCCTCGCGCACCATATCAATCGAGATCTCGACGAGGTCACGAATCATCGACTCCACGTCGCGGCCCACGTAGCCCACCTCGGTAAAACGGGACGCTTCCACTTTAATGAATGGCGAGTTTGTGAGGCGGGCAAGGCGGCGCGCAATCTCGGTTTTGCCCACCCCCGTGGGGCCGATCATGATGATGTTCTTGGGAAGGATTTCGTCGGCGAGCTCTTCGGGCAGCTTCTGGCGCCTCATGCGGTTGCGCAGCGCAACGGCCACCGAACGCTTCGCCTGGGCTTGCCCCACCACATGCTTATCCAACTCGGTCACAATCTGGCGCGGCGACATATCGTCCGCCGTAACCGTGGCCTCGATATTTTCTGGAAGGTAGAAGACCATATTAGAACAGGCGCCGGACTTGGTGGCCAGCCGGCGCTACCTCGCCTGCGCGACGGGGCGGCCGGGTATACCTCAATGCTTACAAATCGCCAGCCTGCCCGGCACCTGAAAACCCCTTTCGTGCCTTTGGTGAAAGACTGCCCAAATCATACGCTTCTGGCGCGCCTCCTGGCGAATTACAATTCCTCAATCGAGAGGTTTTCGTTGGTAAAAATGCAAATCTGGCCTGCGATGTGGAGGGCTTCCTCCACGATGGTCTTGGGTTCGAGCTTGGTGTGTTTGGCCAGCGCCCGGGCGGCGGCTAAAGCGTAGGGGCCTCCCGAACCAATTGCCACAATACCATCATCCGGCTCGATCACATCTCCGTTTCCGCTTACCAGATAGGTATTTTTTGTGTCCGCCACCAGAAGCAGGGCTTCGAGGTGCCGCAAAGCCCGGTCCGTCCGCCAGTCTTTTGCCAACTCCACTACGGAGCGGCTCAGGTTGCCGTGATATTCCTCGAGTTTCTGCTCGAAGCGGGAAAAGAGCGAAAGCGCGTCAGCCGTGCTGCCGGCGAATCCAGCAATGACTTTGTCATTGTAAAGGCGGCGGATCTTGCGGGCATTTTGCTTCATGATACTCTCGCCCATGGTGACTTGGCCGTCACCGCCTATGGCGAGATGCCCGTCGCGGCGCACGCTCAGGATGGTTGTCGACCGCACTCGTTGTCCCTGGATCAAGTGACCTCCAATCGGTCATTATAGCAGATCGAACCGAAGCTAATTCAAACCTCCGGGATTTGGTAGTGTCTCAGTTTCGGGCAGGAATGGGTGTAGCGCCGGGTTTCAGCCCGGCACATGCCGCCCTAAAGGGCGGCGCTACGCCTGAAACTGAGACATTACCCGCCCACCGCTACAACCTCTAAAGCCCGGCGGTACGTCAGCCCTGCGGTTTCTGGGCGACGCCCACGCAAAGCCGCAGAGTTTCAACCGCAAAACTCTGCGCTACCAGGCCCTCATTCTGCATAGCAGACCTCTTTCAGAATTTTGAGACAAACGGGATAAATGGGACGGTTTTTCCGTCTTGGGCCCGGCTCCGCGGAGCGTCGTCAGTATCCAGATGACGCAACATAAGCATTGCTAACTCCCCGGCTCAAAATAGCCGGCCGGGTACGGATCGTCATAGCGCACCCGCGTCCTGAAGGTCTCCGCCACGCGATTCCCGTTCGAGTAGCGGACAATGTGCATAGGCGTTTGGATTCCCTGGGCGGCCTGGTAGTCGCTGTAGATATCGGTATAGTCGTCCCATTCGTGGGTTTCGGGATTCAGCACGCGGTAGGTGGCCTGAACGGGAAGACTTGTGGCGTTGCTCAGATAGACCTTAATTTCCACTTGCCGCGAATCAAAAATATCCAAAATCAGCACGGGAAAATTATCCACAAAGTCTTGCCCCCCCGTTTGCACCAGCGTGCCCGGCTCGCGTACTCGCAGGCGGAGCAGATTCTCCAGGCTGTAATGGTTTGCCAGCCGCCACGCGCTAATCTCTTTGGGCGATTGTTCCACCAACCCGTAACGGTCCATTTCCCAGCCTTTATCCGCGTTATTGATTAACGTGACCGCTTTCGATTTCTTCGACAGGCCGTAAGAAAGGCGCCGCTTGCTGGGATATTCCGTGGAGCTTTGATAGAGCACAAACCCTTGCGTCATGCCGTCCGAAATGGAGAAAGCGCGGCCATTGGAGCTCATCGTCTTGAAATTGAGAAACGCCGTACCGCCGAGCGCCTGGATGGTTTTGTTCAGAAGCGCCTGGGCCGCCGGATCGATTTGCGCTGGCGGAAGTGAAGGCGCCTGGCTGGCCCCCAGACGCTGCGGCCACGCGAGAAGTAGAAGGGCGGAGAGCGCAACTAGAGTGACCGGGTAAGCCCATATGGCCCATTTGGCCATATGGGCGCTGCGTCTGGTGACATCGCGCATGGTTACGATCGCGCCTCCCATTCCTTTCGTAGGATGCTATCCGTGAACCGATTGTCTGCCTGAGAGCTGACGAGGGTTTGCCCAGACCCGCAAACCGTGTCCCCCTCACCCGTCCCGCGGAGTTTTTCCCGAGCGCAGCCGAAGCGGCTTGTGAGTCTGTGTGAAAACGCCGGAAAAGGCGCTGTAGCGGCGGCGTCCCCGCCGCCGAAACGGTTGAAAAAAAGTACGGCGGCGGG
>JBOGJY010000071.1:0-11939 GCA_050745325.1 Terriglobia bacterium | reverse complement strand
GCTCGAGCGGCAGCATGGGAACAGCCCGGTCGGGGAAGTAAACCGAGGTTCCGCGCAAACGCGCTTCGCGGTCAATCGCCGCGCCGGGCCGCACGTAGTGCGCCACATCCGCAATGTGGACCTGCAGCAGGTAGCGCCCTCCCGGCAGGCGCTCCACGTAAACGGCGTCGTCGAAATCTTTGGCTGTTTCGCCGTCAATGGTGACGATAGGAAGCGAGCGAAAATCGCGGCGTCCTTCGAAATCCGCTTCCGCCACCTCTCGCGGCGCCGCGGATGCGGCGGCCACAGCTTCCGGCGGGAAGCGGTGAGGCAGGTGGAACTTGCGGATCATGATTTCCACGTCTACGCCAAAATCATTGCGCTTGCCAAGAACCTCGATCACACGGCCATGCGGCAGCGACGTCCGGCTGGGGAATGACGTGATTTCGACATCCACGATCAGGCCGTCGAGATCCCGCGCGCCATCCCGCTGCGTTTGCCTCGAGCGCCCTTCAGGTCCTCCGCTAAACGACTCTCTACCAAACTGGCGGTTGCGTGCGCCGGAGCCTTCCTCGCGCAGGCGCTCTTCGCCGCGTGGAATAATAATTTCGTGCCCAATGCGATGGTCAAAAGGCAGCACGTAGTTGTAGCGCGCGCCACAGTGGAACTCCCCCACCACCGTCTTTTGCTCGCGCCGGACAACTCGCAGGATTGCGCCTTCAAGTCGCGGCGGCCTCAGTCGGCGCGACTCATGCGCGCGGCGCGGGTCGAACCTTGCAGGTCTTTCAAGCCTCTCAGGTCTTGTCCGGAATACTTGCGCTTCAACGCGGTCACCATGCATGGCGTCTTTCATCGCATGGGGAGGAATAAAAATATCCGGACCGCTTCCCGGCTCCTCCGGCACAACAAACCCGTACCCGTCACGATGGCCAATCAGGCGGCCCGTTACGATATTCCCCTGGCCGGGCGCCCTTGCCGGCAGCCGGAGTCTTGCCCTGCGCTGCGCCAGGGACTCCGCATCCACGCGCCGGGCCAGGGCGAAATGGCTCTTCTTCAGAACCAGAATCTTGCGGCTCCGCGAAAGCTCCTTTAGGGCGGACTTCAACTCGCGCGCCTGGCTGCTCGCAAGGCCGAGCGTCTGAACCAGCTCGCGCAAGCGAAACGTCTTTTCCGGGCGGCCTTCAAAAACTTCAAGAATCTGTTCGCGGGATGGAAACGCTGGCATCTCAATTCGAGTGTACGACTCTGCGGCCTGCCGTGGGAAGTGGCTCAACACCTGTCGGGGACCTGTGTTCAGTCAAAGCGTTGCGCGCGCGAAGCAAAATCGTTATCCTTCTAAGGAACAAGGATGCCATTACCATGCCATAAGTGCGGCGCCACAAAAACCGAGCCCGTGCGCCGCGGGATAGCCTCTTCCTTGCTTCGCGCACTGGGATACCGGCTCCGTCAATGCTCAAGGTGCCGCCGCCGGCGTGTCCTGCAGGAAAGTGTGTTTAAGCCGCGCGGAGTCTACGCTTCAAACCCCTCTCAAAGCTCCGGCCTTCCCGCAGGTGTTTATAGCGGTTTCGATCCGGATGGGTTTGAAGGCTGCCCGCGCTGCGGAGGCTTGGATTACGCGCGCGCGCCGCGAAACGTGCTGGAACGCGCCCTTGGATGGGCTCCGATGGCGCGTTGCCGGGCGTGCAAAAAAAGATTTACCTACCCACAGCATTAAAAAGATAGTGACGAGTGATAAGTGACGAGGAACGAAGATATCCGGCCGACAGGACTCGTTGATTGCTGAACGCCGAATGCCGCGAGCCAGCGGTTGACCGCTGGTTATTTCTTGTCATTTAGCACTCTTAACTCGTCACGCTTTGCTATGGCTTCGAAATCCACCCCCTCCGTCAAGCGGCTCATCGCGCAATCGGCCGGCATTGTGATGGCGAGCGTTTTGCTCAGCCGCGTGCTGGGTTTCTTTCGTGATTGGACCGTAGCCCAGCAGATCGGATCGAACGCCGCCACCGACGCCTATTACGCCGCGTTTACTTTACCTGACTTCCTGAACTATCTCGTCGCGGGCGGCGCCCTGAGCCTGACCTTCATTCCCATCCTCACGCGATGCATCGCGGAAAAGCGAGAAGAAGACGGCTGGCGCGTTTTTTCCACGGTCATCACGGTGATGGACCTGCTGCTCATCGCCGGCGTCATCGTGGGAGAAATCTTTGCGCCCGAGTTGGTGCGCGCCATCGCGCCCGGCTTTAGAGGCGCGGAAAGGGCACGGGTCATTTTCCTCACGCGCCTGATGCTGCCCGCGCAGTTCTGCTTTTATCAGGGCGGAGTCCTGAGCGCGGTGCAGTACGCCAAGACCCAATTTGTAATTCCTTCGCTTGCGCCCGTCGTTTACAACCTTGGCATCATTCTGGGCGGCCTGCTGCTGGCTTCGAAAATCGGGATCACGGGCTTTGCGGTTGGAGTGCTGGCTGGCGCGACGGCGGGCAACTTTCTGCTCCAGATTTATGGCGCTCGCCGCGCGGGCGCGAAGTTTCGGCCCAATTTTGACATCCGCAACCCGGATTTTATTTTCTTCGTCAAACTCTCCCTTCCTATCATGTTTGCGCTCTCCATCATCTACACGGACGACTGGATTATCCGCTGGTTCGGGTCTTATCTCGCGCCTGCCTCCATCTCCTGGCTCAGCTTCGCCAAGACCTTGATGCGGGTTCCGCAGGGTATCCTGGGGCAGGCGGTGGGAGTCGCATCCTTCCCATTTCTTGCTCAGCTCTACTCGGAGGGAAAGTTCGAAGAACTAAATCGCACTGTCAGCGCGACTTTGAAAGGAGTCATTCTTCTGCTGGTTCCCGTCTCCGCGCTGACCATCGCCGAGAAAACCCCTCTGGTCTTTTTCGTTTTCTCGCACACGCGCATGCATGCGCCGGACCTGCGCGCGACCGCGGCAACGCTCGGAATGTTTTCCATCGCCATGTTTGCCTGGGGCGCGCAGAATATTCTGGCCAGAGGCTTCTACGCGGCTCGCGACACGCTCACTCCCGCTCTCGCCGGGACGGCGATAACCTTCCTGAATTTGCCGGTCTACTGGATTCTTTCGAAGCATCTCGCGCACCTGGGCCTTGCGCTTGCAAGCTCTATCGGTATCATTGCCTATGCCGTGATTCTCTTTGCGCTGCTCAACCGCCGCACCCACAACCGCCAAGCCTCGGCCATACTCACGTTCTTTTTTAAAATCTCCGCAGCGTCTGTGCTGGCGGCTCTGGTTTGCTTCAAGGTTGTGCGCCTCATGGAGGGGCGCGTCCACTGGCAATCAACGCACGGCGCCTTTATCGTCCTCGTTGCGGCTACCGCAGCGGGCCTTTTGGTGGCGGTCGTTTTGGCGAAGCTCTTCCGCATCCGCGAAATAGATCGCTATCTCCGGCGTGTCCGCGCTCCGTGAGAACTACGGAGAATGGATTACCGCATGCAGTAAACACTGCGCTGGGATCGCCGTGCCTCGCTTCTATTTCCCCACACAAAACGTCGAGAAGATGACGCCCAGCAGGTCGTCCACTGTCGTCGCGCCGGTCAGGGTATCGAGCGCGCGAAGAGCGTCGTAAAGATCGAGCAGGAGCATCTCGTGCGGAACGCCGCACCCCGCCGCCACGCGGGCTTTGCCGAGAGATCCGAGAGCCTGTTCGATGGATTGCTGATGACGCAGGTTGGTGATGAACTCGCCCTCGGGATTAAAATCACGCGCCGGAGCCACAACCGTAAAAAGTTTTTCCTTAAGCTCCGTAAGCCCTTCGCCGGTGAGCGCCGAGACCCAGGCTGCCTCGACGCGCCCGGTCCCGCCACTTGCTTCATCTGGCTGGCCGGGCAGCTCAGTGGTGAGCGGTTTGATATCCTCTGGAGTAAGGCGCGACGGCAGGTCGCACTTATTGCACGCGATGAGCAGCGGGCCGTGGCGGCTGATCTTCTCAAATAGCTCTACGTCTCCTTCTGTGATCCCTTGAGCGGAGTCGAGCACCAGCAGCCGCACGTCTGAATCCGCCGCGGCCTGGAACGACCGCGCCACGCCGAGCTTCTCCACCACGTCAGCGCCCTCGCGGATGCCCGCCGTATCCACCAGCCGCACCGGAATGCCGTTAAGGCTCGCCGTCTCGGTCACCAGATCGCGCGTGGTGCCAGGAATTTCGGTGACAATGGCGCGCTCCTCGTCGAGCAGCCGGTTGAACAGGCTTGATTTGCCCACATTGGGCCGCCCCGCAATCGCCATGCTGAGCCCTTCACGAATAAATCTTCCGTAGGAATAACCTTGCGACATGCCCCGCAATTCAGCCTCGACGCGCTCGATCCCGGCGGCGATCTCTTCCCGGCTGGTTACGGGAGTATCATCTTCGGCGAAATCGATTCCCGCCTCGAGGGCCGCAATCAAATTAACCAGAGCTGCCTTGCACGGCTTCACGCGCGCAGAAACGGAGCCTCCCATCTGCTGGGCCGCCACGCGCGCCTGGAAAAGCGTGCGGGAATCGATGAGATCACGGACGGCTTCGGCTTGTGTCAGGTCGACGCGCCCGTTCAGGAAAGCGCGCATCGTGAACTCGCCCGGCTCGGCGGGGCGCGCGCCATTGGCGAGACAGCACTCCACCAGATAGCGCAGAATCACCGGGGCGCCGTGGCACGAGATTTCGACCACGTCCTCTCCGGTGTAAGAGTGAGGCCGGGCGAAGCGGATGACAATCACCTGATCGAGCTTGGCGCGCGTCGTCGGGTCTGTGAATTGGGCGAGAGCCGCATGGCGGGGTTCGGGCAGAGAATCCGGCTGGCCCAGCAGGTCCCAAAGAATACCGAAGGAGAGGCCGCCCGAAAGCCTCACCACACCAAGGCCGCCACGTCCGGGCGGAGTGGCGATGGCAACGATGGTGTCCTCAGGCATAGAAGCCATTTAGGGATTGAGTGATTGGTGGTTGAGTGACAAAGGCACAGCGCCACCTCTACCGTACCAAGAACGATGTCATGCAGAGCGGAGCGTCTGCTTGTGGCGAGCCGCCCGCTGAGAAAAGCAGATCCTTCGCTTTGCTCAGGATGACACGCGGCTGGAAGCCTGCTCAAACAACCGGGAATTACGCTCCCGCAGAATAGCTAACGAGACTACGCCTCAGACCCACAAGTCGTGACGCCACCGCGAAGCGGTGGAACATGAGTAGCCGTGGGTGAAACCCACGGAACGTGAACCACGGTCCTTCCTCCGCAACCCCGGAGGGGTTGAATATCAAATCGGTGCAAGGCGTATTAAGGTCGTTAGACGTTCGGCCCCTTCAGGGCTGGCGGGCTTCTCCGGCCGTGACCGTGGGTTTCACCCACGGCTATTCATGTCGCTCCCCTTCGGGGAGCAGGAGCCGCAACAGCATGACGAAAACTTGACTCATTTACACCAAGCTCTGAACTTCGCGTTCATGACACTCATCAGTATCACTTGTCACCTTGTTTTCAGCGGCAAAGCAGGCAGAACAACCACCCTCCGCGCGGGGCCGGCGCCTTGACTTTCCGAGCGCACTTGGGGTTTCTCTTTGAGCGCCAGATGGACCAGACGCCTTTCGGCGGAGTTCATCGGACTCATTTCAAACGGCTCGCCGTATTCGGCCACGCGCTCCGCCGCCATTTGCGCCATTAACCTCAATTCCAAGGCGCGTGTCTGCCGGTAGCCCTCGCAATCGAACGCGATGCGCCGGTGAAGGCTTTCATCCAGACGGGCCGCTTTGCAGGCGACCGAGGCAAGGGCGTCCAAAAGCGCAGCGTGGCTCTCAAGGGCAACGCCAGAGTCGCGCCCCGAAAGATTGACCACCCATTCGGGAGCTTCCGGATCAATAGAGCCGCCTGGACCAGCGGCAGTTTTGCTGACGCTGACCTCAAGCGCAAACCCGCCGGCGTGAATAATTTGCTTCAGGACGGTCTCAATCCGGCCTACATAGTTTTCCAGTGGCTCAGCGCCCGAGGGCGCCGTTTTTGAAGCCTCGCTTTCCATCATTCTTTAACCTTTCACCGTTGCCGGTTTGGGCGCTTTCAGCGCCTGGCTCTTGCCTGCTGCGGGAGGCGCGGACGGTGACGCCTTCGAGGACGGCGGAGACATGCGATTAATCACAAGCTGCTGAAGAATCGCAATCAAGCAATATACGAAGTAATAAAGCGTGAGTCCGGCGGCCTCATAGAAAAAGATGAAGCCCACGGCCAGCGGCGCAATCATCATCATGCGTTGCTGGGCCGGATCGGTGGCCGGCATCGGCGTCATCTTCTGCATAAGGAACCCGAGCGCCACGGCAAGAATGGGCAGAATATAATAGGGGTCCGGCACGGACAGGTCCTTGATCCATAGAATCCAGGGCGAGTGGCGCATGGCAATGCTGGTCTCAAGCACCTCGTAGAAGGCGTAGATGATGGGGAGCTGCCCCACCATAGGCAGGCAGCCGCCGAGCGGATTCACGCCGTGCTCGCTGTACACCTTCATGATTTCCTGCTGGGCTTTCTGCTTGCGCGGGTCGTTAAATTTGTATTGCTTATACTTGTCGTTAATTTGCTTCACAATCGGCGCAACTTTCTGCATGGCTTGGGCCGACCGGATGCTCTTGAGCTTGAGCGGGAAGAACAGCATGTTGATCAGAACGGTGATGATCACAATCACCCAACCCCAGTTGTGGACGCCGTGGTCATAAGTCCAGCGCATTCCCAGAAACAGCGGTTTGGCAATGATGCTGAACCATCCGAAATCCACCAGCTTTTCCAGCCCCGGGTTTTCAGTCTGCAAAACATCGATCTCTTTGGGCGCAATGAAAACATGGAAGGAAAGAGGCTCCGCTTGCGGCGTGCCGAGCACCGCCAGAAGAGAGTCTGGGGCCTCTTTGCCCTTCCAGCCCACCGGCGTCCAGGTCTGGCGGCTGAATCCGAAGACGGCTTGCGGTGACGCGGGCATAAAAACGCCGGCGAAAAAGTTATCTTCGAGGCCCGCAAAAGTAAGTGGCCCGGGAATCAGTTGTCCGTCCTTCGCTTTCTTTAGGCTCACGGTCTTGATTCCGGCCCCGTGGTCATAAAAAGCCTTGCTCTCCTTATCGCGCATGTTCAGGGCAAGCGACTGATCGCCAATCCCGCCCGGCCACTCGACCGAAACGGGAAGATCGCGCTGGCCGTCAAACACGCTGACCCGCACTTTTATGTCATACCCAGAGCCGAAGGAATACTCCTTCTTAACCTCAATTTTCCCGTCGCTGTAGGCGAACGTCACCTCGGCGGGAGCGGAAAGGCTGGCGCCCGCCGGACGCGCGACATAAACCGCCTGGTTCAGCTTGGCGGCGAGCGCCGTGTCCTCAAGCGTAATGCTCATGGGGTAGCCGAATTGGGCGCAGGCGCTCGCGTTAACCACATCCAGCGGCTTGCGCTGCGCGTCCTCATACTTTCTAAGCACCCAGCTCTTGATCACGCCGCCCTGTGTGGAAAGCGTGACGCGGTAGAAGTTGCTCTCCACCACAATATCTTGCGCCTGTGTTCCCTGCTCAACCGCCAGAGAAACACGCGGCTTCGGCGCCGCAGCCGCCGTTGAGGCGGAGCGCGAAGGCGCCGCGTTTTTCGAAGCAAGGGAAGATGAAGTTTTGGAAGCGGGAGTAGGAGGCGGAGGCGGTGGGGTAAAGAAGGCGCGCCATACCATGAGCAAGCCCAGCGTCAGAACGATGGCGATGAGCATCCGCTTTTCCATGTTAGGTTCCATCAGTAACCCTTAAGCACAAAACGCGCCGTTCAAATTTTGGATTCTAGATTTCCGCAAGTGGCGCACACATCGCCGCTTTGGCGATGTGTGCGATCTCGGCGAAAAGCCACAGTGTTACACTGCGAACCGCGTCCGCGGCCAAAATCAAGGCTTCTTTTCCGGCGCCGGATCAAGTCCATGTCCACCGAGCGGGTGGCACCGCGCGAGCCGCCGCAGGGCCAGCCACGATCCGCGCCACACCCCCCAATTCTCGATTGCTTCGCGCGCGTACTCGGAACACGTCGGATAAAAACGGCAGGCGGAAGGAAGCGCGGGAGAGACAAAAACCTGGTAAGCCCGAATCAACGCGAGCGGCAGAGACCGCATTAACCGGCGCCCGGCCCCGGCGAGCTCCCGGATGGACTCGGCGGTGAAGCGGCCGGAAACAGCCGCAAGACCTCTTTGACTAGAACGGGAAAAGGAACGCTCGCCGCCGAAGGGCGAGGATTCAATACGATGTCCCACCCTGCCGGGATTGCCGCCTGGTTGAGCCGGAAAACTTCCCTCAGCCGCCGCCGGATCCGGTTGCGAACTACGGCGCCTCCCAAAGCCTTCGGCGTCGTGATTCCAAGCCGCGTGCGAGGCAAGCCGTTTGAGCGGTAAAAAATGGCGCATACCCGTGCGCTCCCGCGCCGTCCTTCCTCATAAACACGCCGAATTTCTGGCCGGCGAAGCAGACGCAACGATTTGGGGAAGGACCGGGAGAGCTCGCCCTCCTTCATGGAGTGAGACGGTGACGGCCTTTTTGCCGCCGGCGCTTCAGTGTGGCGCGGCCGCCCGCTGTTTTCATACGCGCGCGAAACCCGTGCGTCTTGGCGCGCCGCCTTCGGTTAGGTTGGAAGGTTCTCTTCAAACGTAGGCCATCCCTTAGTCTAAGATTCGCTTGTGCAAGCTATTTTCAAGCATAGCTTCAGCCTTCGCCTTTCGTCAAGCTTCGTAGCCGCTTGGTAGGGCCTACTCAATCGTATTCCCGCGCGGGTAAACCAGGCAAGATACGAAAAAACCGTCCCATTTATCTCGTTTGTCTCAAAAATCTCACAACCCTGTGATAGGCTTTTGATGGAGTTACGGCGCTCCTCCGGGGGTCTGGCGGTCTACTGCCGCTGGTCTTTAGAAAGCGGCCGCTGGTCTTAAGATTCTAATAAATGGGCGCGAACCGGAGCATGGTATAACGATGCAACTTATTGGCGCTATGATAGTAGTAAAAAACACGGAATTCAAAGCGCCAACAGGGAGGTCAAAAACAGAGGAAAAAAGGATTGTTTTACTTTTTTCAAGCCATTGAAAACAAAGACTTGAAACCGTAACCAACCGGAACCAACCGGACTCTAATAATATGGTAAATCGTTACAACATGATGAATGCGAGTAAGATAGGAAGGCTCCGGATACCCTTGAAGGCATTTGCAACAAAACAAAAGCGATTGCGGCTTCAGTCGGAGGTTTTCTCCGCTTTGAGGTCAAAAGGCGCTGTTTTCTCCGGTGTTGTAGCGGCGGCGTCTCCGCCGCCGGTCTTTAAAACCGGCGGCCAGAGGCCGCCCCTACAGTTTGCTGTGCTAAACTATTGCATACATCACGCAACGGGGAAAATGACGGGCCTTCGAATTTCAGTTGTCCAATACCTCAACACAGCGCCGCTAATCTGGGGCATGATCCGGGGTGAGCAGCAGGGCAAGTTCCAGATGGATTTCACCACACCGGCGGAGTGCGCAGACGCCATTCGCAACGGCGGCGCGGACGCCGGTATCATCCCTGCCATCGAAGTGCAGCGCATTGACGGCCTCGAAGTTGTGCCAGGAGTTTCGATCAGCTCGCCGGGCAACGTCAAGAGCGTCATCCTGATCAGCAAGAAGCCGATCGAGGAGGTCCAGAGCGTCGCCACGGACACTTCCTCCAGGACCTCAACCGCGCTCATCGCCATCCTGCTCCGGAAGTTCTACGGGCTTCGTCCTCAAATGACCGCAGCCGGTCCCGACCCGGCAGCTATGCTGAAGTCCGCGGACGCCGCATTGCTGATTGGCGATCCTGCGCTGGTTTACCAGCCGCAAGGCTTGCGCGTTTATGACCTGGCCGCCGAATGGAAAAAATTCACCGGATTGCCGTTCGTTTTTGCGCTATGGGCGGGCCCCAAAAGCGCCGGGCTCGCGCGGTTCACCGCCGATTTCCAGCAATCGCGGGATTACGGCCTGGCGCACGTCGATGAGATTGCGGCTGAATATGCGCCGCGCCACGGCTTGACGCCGGAGCAGGTGAAGATTTACCTCACCCGGAACATCCACTATACTTTGGATAGGGGTCATCGTGAGGCATTAGCTTTATTCTTCCGGTTTGCCCTCGAGGAGGGGCTTATCCCGGCGGTGAAAGAGATTCATTTTGTTTGAGCCTTGAACGGGATTTTTATGCGCATCACATCGAACCAGGCGCTTGAGATGCTCCAATCTGACGACCTTATGGGCGTCGGCATGGAGGCCGACCGTGTGCGGCGCCGGCTTCACCCCGGCAATGTGATCACCTATCAAATTGACCGCAACATTAATTACACTAATTTCTGCACCGAGTATTGCTCTTTCTGCGCGTTTTACCGTCCCGCCGGATCATCCGAAGGTTACGTGCAGCCGCTCGAATCCATTTTCCGGAAAATCGATGAGACACTGGCGCTCGGCGGCACGGGCATCCTGATGCAGGGTGGCCTTCATCCCGACCTGAAGATGGATTATTACGGCAATCTGCTCTCTGCCATCAAGCGGCGCTATCCCAGTCTCCACCTGCACTGTTTTTCAGCGCCTGAGATCCTTAATATTGCTGAGATTTCTGAGATGAGCGTGCGGGATGTGATTGCGCGGCTGATGGACTCGGGCCTTGATTCGATTCCCGGTGCGGGCGCGGAAATCCTGGACGACCGGGTGCGGCGGCGCATCGCGCGTCTGAAGTGCTCAACCGCTGAATGGCTCTCGGTGCATCGCACGGCCCACCAGCTTGGCCTGAGGACCACCGCCACCATGATGTTTGGCGTGGGTGAGACGCTCGAGCAGCGCGTCAGCCATCTCGAGTGCGTTCGCGAGCTCCAGGACGAGACGGGCGGCTTTACCGCATTTATCCCGTGGTTTTTCCAGCGGGAAAACACGTCGCTCGGCCGGTTTGTGAAAGAGGAAGCGACAGCGGTGGATTACCTGAAGACGCTTGCTGTCTCGCGTGTGTTCCTGGAAAACGTCCTCAACGTGCAGGCTTCCTGGCTCACGCCAGGGCACAAGATTTGCCAGATCGCGCTGCGATTCGGAGGCAACGATGTGGGCAGCATCCTGATCGAGGAGAACGTGGTCAGCGCGGCCGGTTGCAGGAATACGTCGAGCGAGGCGGAGTTGCGCCGGTTGATCACTGACGCTGGATTTCGCCCCGCCAAGCGCGATACGCTTTACCGGACGTATTACCTGGACGAGCGCCTGATGAGTCAAGGTTTCGTTGCCCCCTCACCCCCAGCCCCTCTCCCCCGGAATCGGGAGAGAGGGTGGCCCGTGTAGCGGGACGGGTGAGGGGTTCGCGCCTCGCCGGTCTGAGGCGCAGCCTGAACTGAGGTTTCCCTTATCAAAAAGACCATCCTGCCTGAGGCTGGCCCGGCCTGAGTCGAAGCCTGAGCCGTGCGCCGGATGGCGGGCATTTTTTCCGGCATGTCTTCAAGACCTGCCGCGCTTGAGAAGCGGGCGGAAGGGCCTGATTCAACGAGAGGATTTTCATGCAGATTGAGCAGGAATTCCGCCAAATCTTCGGGGCCAGCCCCGAGGTGGTGGTGCGCGCTCCGGGGCGCGTCAATCTCATCGGCGAGCACACGGACTACAATCAGGGCTTTGTTCTTCCCGCCGCCATCGACCGCTACTGTTGGTACGCGGGCCGCCGCCGGCCGGGACCGGAAGTCCACGCTTACTCGGTGGATTTCCAAAAGCGCGCGCAATTTGACCTCGGCAATATCGAGCGTGATGGCGCCGACCGATGGAGCGATTATCTGCGCGGCGTTTCGAAATTCATCCAGCAAACCGGCGCCGCGCTCTCGGGCGCCGAGATCGCGCTGGGCGGCGACGTTCCGCGCGAAGCGGGCTTGAGCTCATCGGCGGCGGTTGAAATCGGCGCGGCGGCGTTTTGGAAAAAACTGATGAATCTGCCCGCTGATCCGGTTTCGCTTGCCAAGCTTGCGCAGACGG
>JBOGJY010000070.1:0-21305 GCA_050745325.1 Terriglobia bacterium | reverse complement strand
ATGGAAGTCTGCTCACTTAAGCCTGCGCGCCCTTCCGCCTAAGCCAATTTGCAGGTCATCCTGAGTGGAGCGAAGGATCTGCTTGTAAATCAGCGGGAAAAGCAGATTCTTCGCTCCGCTCAGAATGGCAGCGCCTATAATTCTCCCACAGCGGCAAGAAGCTGACTCAGTGAACAGTATTGGGGTTAAATATTTCCCTTCTTCATTTCCCCCATCATGTAATCGCACGAGCGAACGCAAAGCGCCATAATGGTGAGCGTGGGGTTCTGGCAGGCCGAAGAGCAAAACGAGGCTCCGTCTAGAACAAAGAGGTTCTTAACGTCGTGCGATTGCTCGAACTGGTTGAGCACCGAAGCTTTGGGATCATCTCCCATACGCGCCACGCCAAGCTCGTGAATGGCCCAGCCTGGAGCGTTCATCCGGCCGCGTACTTGCACGTTCTTTGCTCCCGCCGCTTCGAGCATTTCCGCGCCGGATGTCCCAATGTCTTTGAACATGGCGCTCTCATTTTCGCCGTACTTCATGTGGAAGCGCAGCACCGGGATGCCAAACGTATCGACCACGTTCGGATCAATTTCGATGTAATTTTCCTCGCGGGCCAGACACTCCCCGAATCCACCCAAGCCGAGATAAGTGACAGGATTTTTAATCCCCTCTTTGTAGGCTGCTCCGAACCCCGCCGCGCCCATGTTGAAATTAACGCCGCCCCCTCCCTGATAGCCGTAACCGCGAATAAAATCCTTCGAGCGCGGCCCATCGTGGGTGTTGCGAAAGCGGATTACATATATGCCGTCGGGCCGGTTTGGCCCATTGGCGTTGGGTTTCGCGCCGGCAATATTTTCAATTTCACCGAAAGCTCCGGCGCCCGTGATATGGTCCATCAGATAGTGGCCCAGCGCGCCGCTGGAATTTCCCAATCCATTCGGATTCTGGCGGTTCGTAGAATTGAGCAGAACGCGCGCCGACTCGAGCGATTGCGCGCAGAGCGCCACCACGCGCCCGCGGACCTCCTTCGGCTGGCGGGTGACACGGTCGATGTAAAGCACACCGGTGGCGCGATTGCGATTGGGCTCGGTCAGAACTTTATAGACCATTGCGTTGGAGATGTGAGTGCAGTTGCCGGATTTCATGGCGTCCGCGACTGTGGTGAAATAGGCGTTGAAATAGGAGTGCGTCACGCAGCCGCGCTCGCAGGGACCGCAGTAGTGGCAGGGCGCGCGGCCGTTTGTCGCCTGGGTCAGATTGGCGGAGCGGCCCAGCGTCAGCGTGCGGCCAAACTTCTCTTTCACGCGCTCGCGCAGCAGTTGTTCGGCGCATCTCATGCCCATAGGAGGTTGGAAGTCGCCGTCAGGGAGTTCATAGACACCCTCTTTGATTCCCGTAATGCCCACATACTTTTCAACAATGCTGTAATAAGGCGCCACGTCCTTGTAGCTGAGCGGCCAATCGACTCCGTACCCATCGTGCGAGAATGCCTTGAAATCAAGATCGCTGTATCTGTAGCTTTGCCGGCCCCAGACATTGGTTCGACCTCCGGTGACGCGCATCCGCCCCTGCCAGCTAAACGGCATATCCGGATAGGTGGTGTAAGGCTCGTCGATGTCATTGCAGAACCAGTCGTAGTTGTATTCCATGCAGGCGTAACAGTCTTTCTGCACGGGGCGGGTCTTGCGGATCAATTCCGGCGCGGCATCGCGATATTTTAATTTGAAGGCGGGCTCGTGCTCGGTAAAACTGGCGTCGCTTTGCTGGTGGCCCGCATCGACAAGCGCCACCTTCAGGCCGCTCTCCGAAAGCTTCTTCGCCGCCCACCCGCCGGAGGCGCCAGAGCCGACGACAATGACATCATAGTTTTCAACACTCATGGTTCACCTCGATATCCTTGAGGAAGGGCTTATCAGCAGCGGGTTAGCGACTCCGGGAATTTTGTCGAGCCTTCGGCGAGATCACTGAGTGCAAAAACCCCCACGAAAACCTCAAGGGGCGGATAATATCAGGCGCTAGGCTGCTCGTCAATCAGATAAAACAAGCCGCCGCAGACACTCGCGAGCGCGGCGGCCCGCCGTCGCTTGTAAGTGCACTGTCTGCCGCAACCTGAGAAGAGAGGGTAGTCGCCGCCCGTTCAAACTGGAAGCAAACTTCTAATCTGAAAGGGCAGCGATTGCCTGCGCTTCATAACATTTTCATGCTTCGCGTAGGTCACGAAACAACATAACCATCCGCCGTCACGCCCCAGCCGGAGCCGGCTGTCTTCCCGGGTGCTTTACGGCAACCAGGATAATTCCGAGCAGCAAGCCTACAATCACCGTCCAGCCAATCCAAAGGGTCATCTGAGGCACCACCGCGGCGTCAAAAAACCTTGCGCCGAACGAAGCGTGAGCGAGCGCCGGCGTAACCGCGTCGTAATGCGTTCCCCATCCCGCACCGCCGTTTCCGCGCATGGCAAAGAACATCACAATGAGCACCGGGATGCGAGCGGCAAAGGCGTAAGCGAGCAGGACGCCGCCGAGTGAGCGCCAGCCGAGACGCGGGATGCAGGCTGCCACTAGCATCAACAAGAACCCAATCAGCGTGATATTTGATGGGTGTGAAATGGTGGAAAAAACGATAAAGCCGCCAGCGACAAATACGATCAGCCCCAAACCCCAGAACATTGCGGCTTTACCCATCTTCTCTGGTCCCTCACCGGTCCCGGCCAACTTCCAGGCAAAGTAAGGGCCAAAGATAATCGGCAGCCAGGAAATGCCGACCAAGGCGCCCCCGCCGCCCGCTGACGCGTTAAACCAAGGCGCCGGCCAGTGTTCGAGTTCACCCGCGAGACGCAGAATCGTGACGCCGAGGGTAATCACCGCTGGGATTGCAATGAGACGCGCAATTGAAACCCGTTCTCTCTCTGCCACGGTAGCCTCCTGTGTTTTTGAAAGGTCGAATCAAGGGTCTGCGTCAACTTTATCACAGTTGAACATTCTTTGTGCAACGTCACCGCCGCGAGGCCGCTCTCTGACTTGCCATGCCGGACGCGCTATGCGTAGATCCCGCGCAGCTTAAGGCAGAAGGCGACGCGGTCGATGGCCAGCATGTAGGCCGCAATCCGGTTATTGACCCCGTGATTTTCAGCATAGCGGACAACATCGTTGAATGCAGACACTTGGATATGTTCGAGCCGGTCGTTCACCACGCTTTCTTTCCAAAAGAACCCTTCGCGATCCTGCACCCATTCGAAATAAGAGACCGTTACACCGCCGGCATTCGCCAGGATGTCTGGAATCACGAACACTCCTTGTTCAAAGAGAATGTCGTCCGCGGGAGGCGTGGTAGGGCTGTTCGCGCCCTCGACCAGAATTTTGGCCCTGATTTTCGCGGCATTGCGGCTCGTGATCACGCTTTCGGTGGCTGCCGGAACGAGCACATCGCAGTCTTGTTCAAGGATTTCCATGTGAGTCATCTGCTCGGTCCCGGGGAAGTCTTTTACCGACTTTGTTTTGTGCGAATACTCGAGCAACGCATGAATATCCAGACCTCGCGGATTCAGAACGCCGCCGTGAATGTCCGCGACGCCGATCACCTTGTAACCAGCCTCGTGCATCAGCCTCGCAGCCTGCGAGCCGACGTTGCCGAAGCCATGAAGGATCACCCGGGTGGTCTCACGCGTTCGTCCAAAGCGTTTGAGGGCTTGATCGCACACGATCATGCAGCCACGGCCTGTAGCCTCGCGCCTTCCGAGTGAGCCTCCGAGGTCAAGCGGCTTCCCCGTGACGCTGGCCGTAACCGTATGACGAACGTGCATGGAATACGTGTCCATCATCCACGCCATGATTTGTTCGTCAGTGTTCATGTCCGGGGCGGGCACGTCACGCTCCGGGCCGATGTAATCGAAAATTTCTGCAATGTAGCGCCGTGTGATACGCTCAAGCTCTCCACGCGAAAGCTTCTCGGTATCACAGACCACCCCTCCCTTGGCGCCGCCGAAGGGAATATTCACCACGGCGCACTTCCAGGTCATTTCCGCCGCCAAACCACGAATCTCGTCGAGCGTCACTAACGGGCTGTACCGGACGCCGCCTTTCGATGGGCCGCGGGCGATGCTGTGTTGAACCCGGAAACCGTCAAAGACTTCCACCGCGCCACGATCCATTTCAACCGGGATGTGAACGATAATTTCCCGGTTCGGGCAGCGCATGTACTTGTACAGGCCTTCGTCCAGATTGAGCTTCTTGGCCGCCAAATCGAAGCGGGTGGCCATGGATTCGTAAACGCTGAGTTCTTTTTCCGATTCCGCGATGCTCATAACGCCCCCAACCTCTTTGATTTAGCGCCTCGCTGGACCGAGTATAGCACAAGGAATTAGGCCCAAATTTGCTTCTAGACCTGCGGGCTCGGCGAACTTGTAGTAAGGTTTTCCCGCATTCCCTTACCCCCGATTCGAGGGGAGGATGGATCACCCTTCGGATAAACTCCGCGGGGCGGGTGAGGGGGCGTGGCTCGCCGGTCTGAGGCGAATCCACAGTAGTTTTTCGGACGCATGTGTTGGTCTGTGGGTAAGAGTGGATTAACGCGCGCGCTTACGGCGGCGAGGTTGGTGATCCAAGCGCATTTCGTCTATTTTGCGGCTCAGAGTGTTCCGGTGAATGCCCAAAGACTGGGCGGCTTTGCAGCGGTTGCCGTTGCACTTTTCGAGGACTTTGCGAATGAACCGCTTCTCGAACTCGCCTACGGCGTCTTCATAGTGCACGCCGCGCTCAAGCATCTGGTTGATAAGAGCGTCCAGTTGGTCTTTCACGCGATAGATATCTCCAACGGCTTTAATCATACAGCCGGTTAGGCGCCGCAGACCGCCGGTTTTCAATCTTCTCTGGCCGCGTCAACTCGAGTGATCGGAATCCTTAGAGAGAAGCTTTGTTCTTTGAGACTCCCTTGGTTTCCTGAATAACATCCTGCCGGAATTTTGTGAAGCCGGCGCGGAAATCATCCTTTAAATCCTTCGGCATCACGACGGCGATAGCGCGCGCTCCCGCCGAAACATAAGGAGCCAAGTGAGACTGGCTGACGGCCGTAGGCTTGATCGAGAACGCCATAAGAATCATCAATAGGACTGAGTCGACAATCACGCCTCGAATGAGTCCAAAAACGGCCCCCATGAAGCGGTCAAACCATTCGACTCCCGCCGTTTTAACCAGCAATCTCGCCAGAAGCGACGCGATCGCCCCCGCGATCAATATTAAAATGAATATGCTCAGGAAGCCGCAAGCCAAGGCAATCTGGTGCGACTTGGTGAGGTCTTCAAACCAGACCGCCGCCCGCCCATACTCAATCGCGGCCACGATGAGTCCCACAACGACAGCGGCGAGAGAGATTAATTCTCTGATGAAACCCTTCTTAACCGCCAAAACAACAGAAATGACAATGATAATTGCGAGCAGCCAATCGACCCAGTTCCAAACGCTCATATTATGTTATGTCCGTCGAGACCCGGGCGCGTTTTCAGTCGACGTCCCGGTCCGTCAGGCGCCTTAACGCCTCTCGATACTTCTCACTTGTTTTCTTTACGATCTTCGATGGCAATCGCGGTGGCGGCGGCTTCTTGTTCCAGTGGACCGACTCCAGGTAGTCGCGGACAAACTGCTTATCATACGAAGGCTGGGGGCCACCCGGCTTGTATTCTTTCTCGGGCCAGAAGCGCGATGAGTCCGGCGTCAAAACCTCGTCGATCAAGGTAATATGTCCGTCGCAAAGACCCCATTCGAATTTAGTGTCTGCAATGATGATCCCTTTTTTCGCAGCATATTCCCGCGCGCGAAGATACAGATCAATGCTGAGATCTTTGAGTGTACTTGCGGTGTCACGCCCGATCCTCGACGCCATTTCATCGAATGAAATATTCTCATCGTGTCCCGAAGCGGCTTTGGTCGCGGGAGTAAAAACCGGCTCGTCGAGCTTCGCAGACTCCATGAGACCCATAGCGAGCCGGATGCCGCAAATCTCGCCCGTCGTCCTGTATTCTTTCCACCCCGAACCGGCCAAATATCCTCGCACGACACACTCGATGGGGAAAGGCTGCGCTTTCCGCACCATCATCGACCGGCCAGAAAGCGCCTCCGTAAACGGATGAAGCTCGGACGGGTAATCATGAACGTTGACCGTCAGAAAATGATTCCGGCACACGTCCCAGAACATCCCGAACCAAAAACACGAAAGCTGAGTCAGAACCCTGCCCTTGTTGGGGATTCCCTCGGCCATGACCACGTCAAATGCCGATAGCCGGGCGGTGGCGACGATCAAAAGCCGGTTGCCGCTCAGCTCGTAAATATCACGAACCTTGCCTCGGGAGAAAAGCGTACCGCCCGCCAAGGAGGTTTCTAATAATGTGTCGGAGTGGGTTGAACGAATCACCGCGAATTCAAACCTTGCCCATTGTAGATCATCGTTTCGCTTTGTCAACGGGAAAAGCGATGGAGAAAAGTGGGTAACAACCAGCGAGCAAATCGCTGTCCGTTGCAAAGGAATGCCGGCCGCACACCTCTCGCAATCTCAACGGCCCGTCCTTGTCTTGGCGGCCTTGCTGGCGCCATCCGTCAATCATCATCCGATTTTTTCCAGCGCAGCACTGGCTTCCGGGCGGCAGATACTTCGTCCAGCCTGCTCACACGCGTCGTGTGCGGCGCGGTCAGGACAATCTTCGCGTCTTCCATCGCTTCCCCTGCGATCGAAAGCATAGCCCCGATAAACGCGTCAAGCTCCCGTTTGCTTGCGCTTTCTGTCGGCTCAATCATCAAGGCGCCTGGAACGATCAGGGGAAAAGAAACCGTGTACGGGTGGAACCCATAGTCAATGAGCCGCTTGGCGATGTCTCCGGTGCGCACGCCCCGCGCCGCCTGGCGGCGATCGGAGAAAACACACTCGTGCATGGTGGGCGCCGCATAGGGCAACTCGAATGCGTCCCTCAAGCGCGCTCGAACATAGTTCGCATTGAGCACGGCGTCCTCTGTAACCTGCTTTAAGCCCTCCGGGCCGTAGGCCAGAATGTAAGCTAAGGCGCGCACAGCCATGCCGAAATTACCATGAAAGGCGCGCACTCTGCCCACACTTTTTGGCCGGTCCGCATTCAGCCGGTACGTTCCATCCGCAGCTTTTTCGATGAGTGGAGCCGGGAGAAACGGCTCAAGCATCTCCGTGACGGCAACCGGTCCCGATCCGGGCCCGCCGCCGCCATGTGGGGTAGAAAAAGTCTTATGCAGATTGAGATGCATGACATCGACGCCAAATTCGCCTGGGCGGACTACGCCCACCAGCGCATTCATGTTGGCGCCGTCCATGTAAACAAGGCCGCCCCTGCCGTGCACGAGGCTCGCAATCTCCTGAATCTGCTCCTCGAAGATGCCGAGCGTGTTAGGGTTGGTCAGCATGAGCGCCGCCACCTCATTGGTCATCGCCCGCTCGAGCTCCCTCATGTCCACGCAACCACGCTCGTTCGATTTGATATTACGCGCCTCATACCCGGCAATTGTGACGCTAGCAGGGTTGGTTCCGTGAGCCGAGTCAGGCACAAGAATGTACTTTCGCCGGTCCCCCCGATCCTGCAGACAGGCTCGAATCATCAGTAGGCCGGTGAGTTCGCCCTGAGCGCCGGCGGAAGGCTGAAGAGAGACCGCGTGCATCCCTGTGATTTCCTTCAGGCATTCCGCAATTTCAAAGAGGATTCGCAGGCATCCCTGGGCGAGAGGCTCAGGCGCCAGCGGATGATCTGTCGCCAGCCCTTCCAGGCTCGCGACAGTCTCGTTAATGCGCGGGTTGTATTTCATGGTGCACGACCCAAGGGGGTATAGCCCGCTATCGATACCGTAATTCCACGTGGAGAGGCGGGTAAAGTGACGGATGACCTCAAGCTCTGAAACTTCGGGAAAGCCCTCCACGCCCTCCCGGACAAGATCGGAGCCGAGGACCGCAGAGGGTGAAACAGCGGGCACGTCAAGCGGAGGCAACTCAGCGCCGGTCTTTCCAGGAGAAGACATTTCAAAAATCAAGCTTTCATTCCGCGTGACATGCGGCCGGGCTTCTGTGATCATCTTTCCTTTATTCCTCGTGGTAACACAACTTTAAAACGCCACATGAGATTCGCTCTTCCCGCGCGGTTACTCTGCCAATGCGAACGCATTGGTCAACGTGAGCGCGTCAGGTCCTGCCGGAAGTTGGCGCAGCCTGAAGGTCCGCATTTTCCACGCTGGCTCTCGCTCCGGCTCGTTGATAAACGCGGGCCATCCGGTCAATCGTTCTTCGGTCCACACACTCTGTCGCGCAGATCAGCAGATGGTTTTCAAGCTCAGGGTAGTATCGTCCAAGCTCTAAACCGCCGATGATTCTTTCTTCCTGCAAACGGCTGAGCAAATCCGCTGCGTTGCCTGGCGCTTTGACGGCAAACTCGTTGAAGTAGGGCGCGCTGAAAGGCAGTGTAGCGCCCTTTACCGAACTCAACCGCCCGGCGGCGTAATGCGCCTTGGCAAGGTTATGTTCGGCAAGCGTTCGCAAGCCGGCTTTGCCCAGCAAACATAGGTAGATGGTCGCTGCGATCGCGCAAAGCGACTGGCTGGTGCAGATGTTGGACGTTGCCTTCTCGCGGCGGATGAATTGTTCGCGCGTTACCAGAGTCAAGACAAAGCCCGGCCGCCCTTCGGTGTCTTGGGTTCGTCCGACGAGGCGCCCAGGCATCTGGCGGACGAATTGTTCCCGGGTAGCCATGAAGCCGGCGTAGGGGCCTCCAAACGCGAGGGGAATTCCGAAAGACTGCGCTTCCCCGCAAACAATATCCGCGCTACGTGGCGGCTTCAAAATCGCAAGCGAAAGAGGTTCCGGGATGGTAACAATCAGCAGCGCGCCGGATTTGTGTACAACCTGGGCAATTTCTTCAACGCGCTCAACCACGCCAAAGAAATTAGGGGATTGGATCACGACCGCCGCTGTCTTTTCGTTGATCTCCTTCTCGATCCACGCGAGGTCAAGCCCACCCGAAGACGGTTCAGCGGCAAGGTAGGGGGCTTCGCTAACGTCGATTCCCAAGTTCTGTGTGTAAGTGCTTACGACCTCCCTATAATGAGGGTGAACCGTGCGCGCGATCACCACATGTTCGCGGCGCGTGAGCCGCATGGCCATCAATACCGCTTCATTCGTGGCGGTTGAGCCGTCGTAAAGAGAGGCATTTGCCACCTCCATCCCGGTAAGCTGCGTGATTAAGGTTTGGAACTCGAAAAGCGCCTGCAGAATACCCTGCGAGATTTCGGGTTGGTACGGTGTGTAGGCGGTAAGAAATTCGCCTCTGGAGAGCAGCGCATCGATCACAACGGGGCGATAGTGGTGATAGGCTCCCGCTCCAAGAAACGAAGCGTAATCACGGCTGCTTGCGCGCGCAGCCTCACTGAAAAAGCCGAGAATTTCAGGCTCTGAGAGAGGCCCAGGAAGACGCAGCTCTCCTTTGATCCGGAACTCTTCGGGTATCTGGGCAAACAAATCCCCCACGGATTCGCATCCGGCAATCTCTAACATTTTCTTGCGGTCCGAGGGAGAATTAGGCAGGTAACGCATTAATGCGCGGCTCCCGATGCAACGAAAGCTTCATATTCCTCGGCGTTCATCAGGCCATCCGTCTCACTCCGGTCCTTTAACTTAATCTGTACCAGCCAGCCTTCGCCGTGCGGATCTGTGTTGACCAACTCTGGCGCTTGCTGAATCTTTGGGTTTACCGCGACCACCTCGCCGGTCACGGGTGAATACACATCCGCTACCGCCTTCACGGACTCCACCGTGCCAAGGGATTCTTTGGCGGCCACGTGTGTTCCAACGTGAGGGAGCTCCACAAAAACGATATCACCGAGCTCTTTCTGGGCATGTTCCGTAACGCCAATGGAGCCGGTGTCGCCGTCGACGCGGATCCACTCGTGGTCCTTAGTGTAAAGAAACTCTTGTGGGTACATAGTTGGCCTTATCCTCCCTCGGGTGGTTTAACCGGAAATATCGAAGAAACGCGGATTAAAAAACTAGGACCAGTATCATACTCGATCTGGCGTCAAGATCTTCGGCCCTATTCGCGAGAATTTACGCGCTCAACCGGGCTCATCTACCCTCAGTTTTCCAGTGTCACCGTGTCGCCTGCGCGCACCTCTCCGGGGGTGAGAACCGTCGCGTAGACGCCGGCGCGCTGTTCGTGCTGCTGGACAACGCACCGCAGAATCTCAGGACTCGCTTTCGCGTTCGCCGGATCAAGCGTGATCATCATGCAGCGCAGGTCGACTTCGGTAATGGCGATCCGCGCCTTAGCGCCCACCCGAAGAATCCGGCCAACCCAACTCAGTTCATCAAACGCCTCGCCACCCTCCAAATCGACGAGCAAATTAGGGCGAAATCGCCATGCGTCTTCCTGAGTTCCGCTTTCTTCCGCGATCCGGGCGATCGTCTGGCGGCTGATGAGGGAAATGGATGCGGCATCGTATGAGCCACGGTAGTCGCGCAGCAGAAAGAGATCCCGGCCCGAGCGCGCCTCGAGCGCCCGGCGGACTTCCTCGCTCTCCACTCGCCAACTTTCCCCGCCGGGGGTGGTCACCGTCACAGCCACTTCCGGCGAGCCTTCCCCTTCCACAGAAGTCCCATAGCAGAGCAGTTCCGGCAATTCCCGGGCCGTGAGCCAGGGAAATGAGCTGTGCGAGGCCGTCTGGACGAACGCGTACCGGCGGTCCTCTGGCACACCCTGCAAGGTCAGTGTCGTGGCTGGTAAGGCCTCGCCGCGCATGGACTTGACGGGATACCGTGCGAGCCGGCGAATTACACCCGCAGACTGCATGTCAGACCTCCGTGATACGCTCTAAACACTTTAGTTAATGCCGCGGCAGCGCATTTTTCAGACTAGAGTTCCAGGCGCCCGATCCGTTTTTTTCCGCTTGTAAAACGGCACAGCCACTTGGCGCGCAGCAACTCGTTTGCCGCGGATTTCAATCTGCATCTCCCGTTCTGGTTGGGCAAATTCGGCGTGAACAAAAGCCAAACCGATGTTCTTCTTCAAGTAGGGAGCGTAAGACCCGCTTGTTACCTGGCCTTGCGCATTTCCATCGATCCACACCGGGTAACCTTCGCGGGCAATGCCACGGTCTGTCATCTCGAAGCCCACGAGTTTCCTGGCTGTCCCGCGCTCTTTCTGGCTTACCAGCGCCTCACTACCCAGGAATGGGCCTTTCTCCAGCTTGCAAATCCATCCAAGATTGGCCTCAAGCAGAGTTGTCGCGGCATCGAGCTCGTGCCCGTAAAGCGGATAGGCCGCCTCTAAGCGCAGGGTGTTGCGAGCCCCAAGACCCACTGGCATGAGCCCCTTTTCGCGCCCGGCGTCTAGCAGCGTGTTCCAAACATGCCGGGACTCTGACGGCGGAAAATAGAATTCAAAGCCGTCTTCTCCAGTATATCCTGTCCGGGCCAGCAGGCCCTCGACGCCGCAGCAATGCGCGGGGCAGCACCAATAGGTTCGCAAACTCGTCAAGTCACAATCCGTGAGGCGTCTGAAAATTTCAGTCGCTGCCGGTCCTTGCAAGGCAAGCTGCGAATACTTGGCCGATGCGTTATCGATGGCAACTTCAGAAGCTTCATAAGGATTGTGATGCAGAACGTGCGTGTAATCCTTATCTGTATTCGCGGCGTTGACGCAGATAAAAAAATGATCCTCGCCCAGGCGATGGATGACGCAATCATCGACGGCCGAGCCGTTTGCCTCCATCAAAGCCGAGTATTGAGCCTGATAGAGTTGAAGGCGTGAGACGTCGTTGCAAGTAAGATTTTGGAGAAACGCCAGAGCTTTGGGTCCACGAACCTCGATTTCTCCAATGTGGCTGACATCAAAAAGGCCGGCCCGCGTGCGCACCGCAATGTGTTCATCCACAATGCCGGAATATTCGACCGGCATTTCCCAGCCCCCGAATTCAACCATTCGGGCGCCTAGCGAGCGGTGCGCCTCATAAAGTTCGGTGCGTTTGAGGGCAACTCCAGGTAACGATGCCAATGAAACTCCACAAAACAACAGTCAAATTTTACGCCATGCGCCAACGTAGCATACGCCCAGCAAGAGGGTCAAGGTTACGGCCACAATGGCCACGCTGGCGCCCTCGTACTTCTGACAGCGGTTTGGCGCAGAGGCTCCATTATCTTCAAGAAAGTCAAAAAAGGACCTGCTAGCGTTAGCTTTGTGGGCTTAAGAGCATTACGAGGAAGCCCAACAGACCGGTGGCCAGCAAAAAGATGAGTGGAACCGTTGCGGATAGGCGCGAGAAGCCCCCGGCGAGAGCGCCGCCGGCGAAACTGCCAAGATACTGAAGCGTCTGGAACGATCCGAGCGCGGTTCCATAGGCGTTTTCGTGCGCGTGTTTGCTGACGAGGCTGGGCAGGATGGGTTCTAGACCTGTGTAGCCGATGAAGAAGATCGCGCCAGGAACTAACACGGCCCACAAGTGAGCCGGGTCTAATCCGGCAAGCTGCGGGCGAAACAGCAATACACCACTCACTGCCATTAGCAGAAACGCAACCGCAGCCGCTGGCCGGGCGATGCCACGGTCTGCGCTGCGTGAAAACGCAAACATCGTCCCGCCGCTGATGAGCAGCATGGGCAACAATACGATGTAGAAATGAGTCATTGCCAGATGATGCTGCCGGGTAAGGATGAGAGGAAGATAGAACCAAAAGGCTGTCATAAAAACATTCATTAAGAAGCCGCTGGCATCAAGCCAAAGCAGAGCTTTCTTGCGCAGGACCACCATGACCGGCGCCACCGCTTCGGGCCGCGGTGGCGAATCAGGTAGCGAGGTTGCGAGCAGCCCAACAGTGGCAAAGGCAAGGGCGGCCGTAATCCAAAATAATGATTCCACCTTGAACATGCCGCCAATCAGCGGCCCCCCAATCACACCCAGCGCAAACGCAGCCCCGATGGGAATCCCCAGGATAGCCATAGCGGTAGAGCGGCGCTCCGGAGGAAAGTGGTCCGCCACGGTGGCAAACGCCGCCGCAGTGATCGTGCCGAGGCCTTGTACAAAGCGCCCGATGATGAGCACATCAATGCGGTCGGACGCGGGGAACCAGGCGGGAACGGCGCACAGGACCGACCCAATGCCAAAAATCGTCATCCCAAGAAGCAAAACCTTGCGGCGGCCAATGTGGTCGGAGAGCCGTCCCATAGGAATGGCGGTGAGCGCAACGGCGCATCCGTAACAGCCAAACGCCACGCCCACCAAAAGGCGCGACGACGTAAATTCGAGGCCGTAGAGGGTGAAGACCGGCAGCACCAGAAAAAGACCCAACATGCGCAAACCCACGGCGCATGAGAGGGCAAGGAGCATCCTCTTCTGCGAAGCGGAATAGTGCGCGGCCATGGTTTTTGAAATTGTGCTCATCAGAGGAAGAAGTCAGTTCTTAGCAATCAGCTGCCTTCGAATCCGGGCGCTGGAAACCTGGGTTCGGCGAACGTGCGCTAAATAAGTCAAGTTTTGGGTCACGGCTCGTCGGTCTGAGCCGAAGTCCCTCTAGTCTCCAGAATAAGCTAAAAGCCATCGCCTGTGGTGGGAGCAAGGTGCGGCCGAATTCCGCATAAATCTCAAGGAGGCCGTTCAGTCAATGTTAACGAGCTTCTATGGTGGTCTTCAGAGGAGAAATCCCGTCCTTTTTCAGGTCCGCATCGAGCTTCGGAATAGCGTTGTGTTGGATTTCCTCCCATCGCCCGAGTATGCCTTCGAGCGTGGCGTGGCATTGATCGAACGCCTGGCGCGCCTGGCTGGTTGGCGCGGCGTCGGCGCCGCCTACCGTGCCTGACAGCGTGACCAGTTGATCGTCGAGCCCAGTTAGGCCTTGGCGGCGCTCATTCCCAGAGCGGGAGCCTTCGTCGATCGTTTGCACATTGCGAGTGACGTTCTCAATTTCTGTGGCGAGAGCCTGTGAATTATTGTGCCTAGCCAGATCTTTTTTGAGAGATTTAAGCTGGGACTCCAGGCTCGTAGTCTCTGCATGGGCCGTATATTCCGCTTTGAGATCCTGGAAGATTTTCAATCCAAGCTGAAGCTCCTGTGCAAGATCTGGTGGAGGTGTGGTAACACGCGGGTCCATTTTCACGGTGAGTGTCTGGTCATAGTTATGGCCCGCCACAATCAGGCGAACCGTATAGTTGCCCGGAAGCGCCAGCGGGCCGAAAGGCAACGCTGGCGTATTCTCTCCGAAGACGGCGTGCATGGTGTATGACGGCGCAATCGCAGGCGGCGTGGCGTATCGCAGGTCCCAGACGAAGCGGTTCAGGCCCGCGTTCGTTGTGAGCGGCATCGGCGGCCGCAGCCAGTAGCGTGGAAATTCAAGAGGACCCTTTACGGGCTGGGGCGCCGCGCCACTCTGGTACCGGCGAACCAGGTTGCCCTGAGAGTCGAGGATTTCCAAGGCAACTTGTCCCTCAAGGGCGGACTTCAGGTAATAGTCAATGACAGCGCCGTTCGGAGGGTTCTGGCCAGCAGGGGTCTCCGGGGGTAGTGGCGTGTCCTCATTGACATCTCTCCGGATTCGCGTGGCCGTCTCCGGACGGAAGAGGCGAACGCTGGAATCGATGACTTGCTGGTTTAACTGCCGCAGAGGTGAGAGATCGTCGAGAATCCAGAGTGACCGGCCGTGCGTGGCCACGATAAGATCGCTGTCGTGGATCACTAGATCGCGCATGGAGCTTGTGGGCAGATTAAGCTGCAGCGGCTCCCAGTTTTCACCGTCGTCAAAGGAAACATAGACTCCTGTTTCCGTTCCGGCATACAAAAGGCCTTTACGCGCCGGGTCCTCACGCACGGCATGAACGTATGCGGGCGCTTTGATCCCGCTGGTAATTTCTGTCCAGGTTTTGCCGAAGTCATAGGTGCGATAGATGTAAGGCGCGAGGTCGCCCACGCGATGCCGGTCAACGGCGGCGTAAGCGGCGCCCGCGTCGAAGTGCGAAGCCTCAATCAGGCTGAGCTTGCTCCACGCCGGCAGGCCGGGCGGCGTAACGTCTTGCCATGTTTTCCCGTCGTCGAGCGTGATCTGAACCCGGCCGTTGTCTGTGCCCACCCAAATTTCTCCCGAACGCACCGGAGACGGCGCGATGGTGTAGATCACGCCGCGGTTCCGGGCGCCTGCTTTTGAGCCGGGCGGTAGCGTGAGATCAGGACTGATGGCTTTCCAATTCTTGCCGTCATCCGTGGTCACAAGCAGGACTTGCGCGCCGAAATAGAGGGTATCCGGGTTTTGTGGCGAGAAGACCAGCGGCGAAGTCCAGGTGAAGCGAAGTTTTGAGTTGGCAATATCGGAACCCGCTGCGAGCGAGCGCATGAACGGATCGGGCGAGACGTCCTGGACTTGCCCCGTACGCCGGTCAAACCGGTGAACCAGCCCGTAGGTATCGCCGCCGTAAACGATGTTGGGGTCCGCCGGGTCGGGCGCGATATAGCCGCTTTCGCCGCCGCCGACAGGATGCCATTCGCGCACGGTGATCAGGCCGTCGTTGCCGCGGCTCAAGACCGCAGCGGACCCGCTGTCCTGCTGCGCTCCGTAGACACGATAGGGGAAGTGATTGTCGGTGATAACGTGATAAAACTGCGCGGTGGCCTGATTATACCAACTACTCCACGTCTCGCCGCCATTGAGCGTGACCACAGTGCCCTGATCGCTGCCGAGGATCATGTGGTTTGAGTCCTTGGGGTCAATCCACAGGGCATGGTAGTCATCGCCGCCCGGCGCTCCCTTATAGGCGATAAAATGTTTACCGCCGTCGGTCGAGCGGTAAAAGCTCACGTCAGGAACGTAGACAGTATCTGCGTTGTTGGGATCGACGATGACGTTGCCGAAGTACCATCCACGCTCGGTGATTCGTGAGTCGGTTGAGACGCGCTGCCATGTCTCGCCGCTATCATCTGACCGGTAGAGGCCGCCATCCTTTGTGGCTTCGATCAAGGCATAGACACGATTGTGATCGGCGCCATAACCCACGGCGAGGCCGATCCGCCCCATTTGCCCCGGTGGCAAGCCGTGACCAGCGATTCCTGTCCATGTGATTCCCCCGTCGGTGGACTTGTAAATTCCACTGCCGGGACCTTCAACCGGCGGATAAGTGCTCCACGGCACACGATGAGCGTTGTAGAGCGCGGCATAGACAACTTGAGAGTTGGTGGGGTCAAAGCAGATATCGATGGCGCCAGTGTTCTCGTCTTTATAAAGCACCTTCTTCCAGCTTTGCCCGCCGTCGGTCGACCGGAAGACGCCACGCTCCGGATTCGGGCCGTAAGCGTGGCCAAGAGCCGCGACGAGGACAATGTCGGGGTTCGCGGGATCAACAATTACCTTGCTAATCTGAAGCGTATCCCGCAGCCCGATTGTGCGCCACGTCTTTCCCGCATCGGTGGACTTGTACATCCCACCGCCAAGAGAAAGATCAGACCGGATGTCCGCCTCCCCCGTTCCCGCATAGATCACATTGGGATCAGAATCGGCTACCGCGATGGCGCCGATCGAAGCCACCGCTTCGTGGGTCCAAAGTGGGCGCCAGACACGTCCGGCGTCCGTCGTCTTCCAAACGCCGCCATCAACGGCGCCAAAATAGAAGAGCGCCGGGTTCCCCGGAACTCCCGCCACCGCGATTGCGCGCCCGCCGCGGAAGGGACCGATGAGCCGCCATTTCATCGCCTGGTACGCGTTGGTCGGGATTTGCTGGGCCAAAGCTGCTCCGCTCGCCATGCAAAGGCCCGCGAGCGACATCAAACTCAGCCAGCGTGCCAGGGGTCGAAAGTAAGACGCCATCGGTTTTTCCTCCAATAAAAGCAGGCGCCGGTCTGTAAGCCGCAAGCCGGCAAGATCGTACGGTCAGAGCCGCGAGATCATCTCATTGACCCAGCTTGACGGGCTCGACCGTCACCGGCTCGCCGGCAAATACGGTAGGCGCGCTCGCGGCATGGGCGGACTTGTTATAGGCCGCAACGCTGGTCGAGAGCAGCGCGTTGAAGTCCTTGATTTGCTGATCGAGCTTCAGGCGGAGTCTAGCCATTTGATCGAGCAAAAGCTGGGTGGGCGGCTCGCCGTAAGGATCGCTCAAATTGTACGACAGGTCGGCAAACTGGCCGTGCAAGTCTTCCAGTTGGTGGATGTCGTCCTCTTCCACGTTGTGCTGCTGCGCGGTGTTCCAGACATTGTGTTTCGCCGCTCCGAGCTTTGCGCCGAGCGCCTTTGCCTGGCTCAGAATGGAAGCGTATCTTGATTCGAGATGCGGATCATGGCCGCCTTCGATGTTGTTCTCAAAATCCTTGAGCTGATTCTCGATTTCGTCAATGCGATTGATGATTGCATCGAGCGCGCTTAATTCGTTGCGCGCCTGCAAAGCGGCTTTGGCCTGGGCCATGAAATCGGCCGGCGGAATCTTGAGATTTGGATCGGGCGCGACTTCGACGGTTTGGCTTTGGGTCTGGCCGCCGACCGTTACCGCGATGTGATACGTTCCAGGAAGCGCGCGAGGACCCCGGCTGGGATTGGGCTCGCCGGGCTCAGGTTGGCTGACCGCTTCGTATCGCAGCTTTCGAGCTCCGTCGTAGCGCATGTTCCATACAAAGCGGTTGATGCCTGCTTTTGATGGGCCGTATTGCGTGGCCACCGTATTGCCGTGCGCATCGGTAACGATGATTTTTACGGGTGTTTGGCGGTCTTGCTTTTGTTGCTTGCTGGGTTTGATCTCAGACTTTAGAAGGTAATCGACCGCCACTCCGTCAGGCGCGTTCGGCGCCATGTAGCCAATCCTCTGGCCCTCGTCGCTATCCCAGTGGTGGAACATGGCGCCGGCGCCTGGCGTGAACAGGTGAAAGCTGCTCATGGCCATCGTGGGCCGGTATTCTTCAACCGGCCGGATGTCATCCAGCACAAAAATGCCGCGCCCGTGCGTGGCCACAACCAGGTCGCGCTGCCGCTTGGTAAATTTCAGGTCGAACACCGGGACAACCGGAAAGTTTGCTTTGAGCGGCGTCCAATGCCCGCCGTCATCGGTGGAATAGAACAGACCCGTGCCCGCGCCAAGCACCAGCAGCCCGCGCTGGTTCGGGTCTTCTCGTACTACGTGCACGGGGGAATTCGCGGGCAAGCCGTTTGTGATTTTTTCCCACGTCAGGCCGTAGTTACTGGTTTTATAGACGTAGGGGCGGCGGTCGTCGAGCATATGAGCGTCGAAGGCTACGTAGGCTGTTCCCGCTTCAAACGGCGAGACGCCGATTTGATAGACGCGGGACCACGAGGGCGCTCCGGGGATATTCGGCGCAACATTGGTCCAGGATTTTCCGCCGTCGCGCGTCACCTGGACCAGGCCGTCGTCCGTGCCTACCCAAAGTACCTTGGGGTCTGTGGGCGCAATCGTAATGCAAAGAATGGTGTCGTAGTTTTCGGCGCTGCTGATGTCGTGGAGGATTGGGCCGCCGGCAATTTCCTGCTTGGCCTTGTCGTTCCGCGTGAGATCGGGACTAATCGGCGTCCAGCTTTTGCCGCCGTCGGTTGATTTGAAGACCACGTTAGCGCCCAGGTAGACTTCGTTCGCGTCTGTCGCTGAGACGGCGATGGGCGAAGTCCAATTGAAGCGGTATTTCAAATCGGCGGGTTTCGTCATCTCGGCAAAATTCAAATAAGGGCGGATAGAGGGTGAGAGATGGGTTCTCTTATCAAACCGGGCGATATAGCCTTCCTGCGCGTCGGCGTAAATGACGTCCGCATCGCTGGGCGCGGGCACCGCGTACTCGCCGTCGCCGCCCTGCACGGTGTACCACGTGGCGCCGGTCACCCCGTGGCGGCCAAGGTCGCTTGATACTCCGCACCACGCGCTATTGTCCTGCAAGCCGCCGCATACGGTAAACGGCTGGCTCGAGTCCACGGCCACCTGATAGAACTGCTCGATGGGGAGGTTGTGCAGAAATCGCCATGTCTTTCCCGCATTCATCGATAAGAAGGCGCCGCCATCGTTGCCTTGAATCATGCGGCTTGGGTTCTTGGGATCGATCCAGATCGCGTGATGGTCCACGTGAACGCCGTGGTCGATGGGGTGCGCGGTCTTGCCGCCATCATCTGACTCCATCAGATAAAAAGAGAGAAAGTAGAGTTTGTTCTCATCCGTGGGAGAGACCACAAGGTGCGAGAAATAGAAGGGCCGCACGTCCAGCGCGTGGTTATCGCTAATCTCCGTCCACGTGTCGCCGCTGTCGGTGGATTGCCACAAGAGATTGTCTTTCGTTGTGACCAGCGCATAAACGTGGCTGGGATTTGACGGCGCCACGGCGAGAGCGATGCGGCCCACATCTCCGGTAGGCAAACCTTTGGTGAGCTTCGTCCAAGTGTCTCCGCCGTCTGTCGTGCGGTAGATCCCGCTGCTCGCGCCGCCATTCACCATCGTCCAGGGGTAGCGTCGCGCCTCCCACATTCCGGCATAGAGCGCCTTCGGGTTTCCCGGCTGCATCACCAGGTCTGAAACGCCCGTGCTGGCATCGACGAAAAGGACCTTCTTCCACGTTTTGCCGCCATCGGTAGTGCGAAAGACGCCGCGATCCACGTTCGGCGCCCACGGGTGGCCAAGCACTCCGGCAAAAACAACGTCAGGGTTTGCGGGGTCCACGATGATCCGCGAAATCTGGCCCGCGTCTCCGAGGCCCATGAATTTCCAGGTGTGGCCGGCGTCGGGAGAGAAGTAAATTCCATCGCCGTCGATCACATCGTTGCGGATGTTGGCCTCGCCCGTGCCAACCCAGACATAGTTCGGGTTTGATGGCGCAATGGCGATAGCGCCAATCGACGCGCTGCGCTGCTTGGTGAAAATCGCTTTCCAGGTTGCGCCGCCATCCGTGGTTTTGAAGACGCCGCCCGCCGCGGCGCCCACGTAATAAATAGCCGGATTCCTGGGAATGCCTTCCACCGCGGAGACGCGCCCTCCTGCAATGGCCGGGCCGAGATTGCGGAATTCAAGATTGACGAACGGGCCTTTACTTTGCGCGGCGCCGGTATCCGGTGCGGCTGCCATGGCGCACGCTGGAATTGCCAGCGCCGCTAGGAAAAGGAAAGCCAGATACCTTCGTAGAATTTTCATCGTTAACCCCCTAAGAATTGCGCGAAGCCCGAAATCGCCGCCGCGAGTGTAAGCCCGCATGACCGGACGCAGACTATCTCCAGTATCATACTGCGCCTCTCTCCCGCAACAAGATTTGTGTGGAACGCTGCGATGGGTTGGGGGTTTTTAAGGTGTTGCGGCGGGCCGGTGGGCGCTGAGAGCGGTTTTGTGAAGATAAGCGTCTGATCTCACATATCTCACATGACTCATATATCTTTTGGGCCTGGAGTAAAAAGGGGATGGCGTGAAGCCACCCCCGGACTTCGCCGCGATTCAACCAGATCAGCCGCAGCCTGGCCAGCGCCTTGTTATGGCCGAAGGCTAGCCCGCTTGCCGCGCCGCCATAGGGCCGATCACGGGAAGCATGTAGCGCTCGTTGTTGTACGCCTTGTACAACATGAACAGCCACAGAAGGAAAAAGGCCAGCCGCAGCAGAACCCAGGTCAGAAAAACCACGTGCCACATCAACCCCAACGTGGCGACAAACAGGAGGCCGGTCACAATGCCCCACGCGATCCAGACCACAATATAGGCCGCGCTGAGAAAGATGGATTGAAAAGCGTGGAAGCGCACAAACGAGTCGCGCTTGTAGGGTTCAATTACCAGAAAAATAATCCCGGTAATGAAGCCCAGGATGTAGGTGAGCAAACCCGCCACGTTTGAAGCCATCGGCGCCGCGCCTGTTCCGGGCGCCGAAGAGGAAGCTGCGCCGCCGCCCCACAGTCCGCCCGTCGCCGCGCCACACGATTTGCAAAAAGCTGCTCCCGCTTCAACCTGAGTACCACACTTCGGACAGAACGCCATAGTCTTCTCCCTCGTCGTCAAAAGATTGACAAACTCCGCCCTTGCGCATTCCGTGATCGTAATAGAATGTTGGCCCTCTGCGACAACAGAAAGCGTTTCACTTTTCGCCTATTGGCCTATTGGATTGAACAGTTGCTTTTATAAGATGGGTCAACTATACCCGAAGCAATCCGCAGCTTCAAGCGTAATTTGGCCGATACGGGTCAATACCTTTCGCGCCTCTCCGGCAAGCTTTACGCCAGCCCTGCTTCGCCGAAAGCCTTGCGGATGGCCGCCGCGGTGGCCGCAACCGCCTGGTCGAGGGGCATGGCGCGCAACTGGGCGTTGAAAGGCTCGGCTTGTATCGGCCCGTCGTAGCCAATCG
>JBOGJY010000069.1:0-6708 GCA_050745325.1 Terriglobia bacterium | reverse complement strand
CTGGCGCAGAATTTCACCCGGGCCAATCAGCAGCTTCCACAAGTCCACGCGGCCGATCCGGAAATGATCCTCGAAGCCTGTATATTCGAGATTGTTACCACCGAAGTGGAGCAGGTTCGGGTGCCCGACTGGGCATTCACGGCCCTGGGGCTGCCGGTGGAAAAACGCAATTTCCGATATGAGGCCATCCTTTATCCCCCGGCGCAACGCACGCGCTCATGGGGCAGACACGGAGGCGTTCCCGATGTGAGCCGGACGGAAACTCAGCTCTGGTTTTATTTTCTGGCGAGATCTTATATCGATCTCGGCTTCGAGGGCATTCACTGGGGCCAGGTGGAGATCATGGATCATAACGATCCCAACCTTGACCACTATGCTCACGTCTTTGCCCTGGTTCGCGCCTATGCCGAGAAACATGCGCTGCGCGGCATGGTGCTTTGCAATGCCCACGTTCCCAACGGTGGGCTGGTGCGCGACGGGCGATTGCTTCTGGACTTCCATGCCTTTCCTCTGAGAATTAAGGAGGTTCCCGGTCGGCCGGAAGAAGCAGCCCTGAAGGTAGGATTTTCTGATTCCATCTATTGTAGAAGCAAGGGAGGTATCACCTTCAGCGGGTGGAAGTGTGAGCACTTGCCATACTTGGTGGAGTTTGACAACTATGGCGTCAGCAGACATCCCGGACAGGCAAGAGCAACGGGCGACGGCATCTGGGTCTGGGGTTATGACGAGATTACCTGGTTCGCACATCAGAGCAAACAGTATCGCAGTCGCTGGTTGGGTTATGCATGGGATTGGGTGCTGCGTACGGATCCCAATGGCTATGTGGAAATGCCAGGCAGCCGGGTTCTGACATCGCCGCTGGATCACATGAGATGGTATTACGCCAACAACCCGAGCGCGGCAGTTCCCAACGGCTTTGGCGATGAGGAAGCGATTCGTGCCATCTGGGCTGCTGACGCTACGATCTAAGGAAGAAAAATATTGCATTTCTTCCGATTAGAAGGTATCAACCGTCCTTGAAAATGACCTCTGACCACCGAAAGCCTGGCAGGCCAGAGATTTACTGATAGGACTGAATGCTGCGTCGTCTTGATTGGACGTGCTGTTTTCTTTGCCTATGGAGGCGTGCTTGAACAATTTCCTGGTCGCTATGGTGGGCCCAGTATTGCTATGCGCCACCTTTACAGCGAACGCGGTGGCGCAGTCATCTATGCGTGAGTTCACCACCGCATGGAAAGACGGGCGCTTCCACGTCGACGTGGCGGGCGTCATTGGCCGGTCTGACATCGTGCTGGGCCAACCCAATTTGCAACCTGGGCAGGCGATACCGTTAGGCAACGGCACTCTTGGCGTGGCGATCTGGTCGGCTGACGGATTCACCGCGCAGCTCAATCGCTCCGACACGCTTCCTGGCCGTCTTTCGCCAGGACAAGTTGTCATTCCCGGACTCGCGTCTCTCATCCACGCAAAGAACTATGCCGGGAGGTTAAACCTTTACGACGGGGAATTTCAAGAGAGGGGAGGTGGAATGACTGCAACGGCCTGGGTGCGGCCCAATCTGGATGTGCTGGTCATTGATGTCACCGGCGCCAAGCCTGACGAGCAACAGACAGCACAACTTCGTCTCTGGGCTCCGCGTACTCCCAAGGCCACAGCTAAAGCCGCGATCGGCATATTATCCGAACACTGGCTCGACAACAAGAATCCGGGGTTTTCAGGACGCGCCTTCGGTTCGCTCTCGGCAATTACCGCGCAAGGGCGTAACGTTTCCGTCGCCGTCACAGATCCTTTGACGGTCACAGTTTCGTTCAAGCCGTACGAGGATGGCCATTTTCGTATTCTCGTAGCAGCCCCCCATTACGACGGCAGCCAGCACGTGCTCTCCACCGTTGGACCCTTGCTCTCTGCGGCCGCCCTACCCACGGATCGAGCCTGGTGGCACGCCTTCTGGAACCGGGCCGCAGTCATAAGAATCCGCTCGACGGATGGCGCCGCAGAGTACCTGGAGAATCTCCGGAATATCTATCTCTTTGACGCGGCTGCCGAAAGAGGGGCCGAGTATCCGGGATCCCAGGCCGGTGTTGCGGACATGCTCTCCTCAGCGCGCGATGCGCATCGCTGGGATTCTTCCGCTTTCTGGCATTGGAATCTGCGCATGCAAGTTGCCGCGAACATCGGCGCTGGTCTATCCGAAGTCAACGCTCCGTATTTCAATCTTTACCGCGAAAATCTGGCGGCCATCGAGGATTGGACCAAGCGGCATATCAAAGGGCTGCCGGGCGCCTGCATCCAGGAGACCATGCGCTTCAATGGCCGTGGCATTGAATATGAATCCAGTTGGAAGCCGATCAGCATTGGCCGCGACTGCGACGCCGGCTTCAAGCCGTATTACAATGCACGCACCCTCTCAACCGGTGCAGAAGTCTCGCTGTGGGTTTGGCGGGAGTACCTGGCGACAAATGACAGCGCCTTTCTTGCCAAAAACTATCCTGTGATGGCCGCTTCGGCGCGCTTTTTGCTTGCTTATCAAAAAATGGGGCCCGGCGGGCGACTGCATACCAGCCCGTCAAACGCCCACGAAACACAGTGGGATGTGGTGGACCCCACCACGGATATTGCAGCCGCTAACGCACTCTATCCTGCAACCATCAAGGCGGCAAAACTCTTGGGGAAGGACCCTGATCTTGTCCGGCGCTTGCAGACGGCTTTGTCTGAAATCCCTCCTTTTCCGCGAACTCAGGCAGTCGGGCCCCGAACTTTGCTGCCGCCTTCGGCCGATGCCGATGGAGAAGATGTGATCGCTGAGTCATACCTGCCCAACGCGAAGAATCACAATGCCGAAAACATCGGCTTGGAACCGGTGTGGCCGTACAACCTCATCGGGGACACCTCGCCGCTATTCGATCTTGCGAAGCGCACTTACGAACACCGCCTGTTTTCCGGCGTGGCCGACTGGAGCTTCGATCCGATTCAGGCGGCGCGCCTTGGGCTGAGCGATGAAGTCAAGAAAATGCTGGTCAAGATCACCGAGCGTTCGCAGCACTCTATCAACGGCCTCGCGAACTGGGACAAGCAGTACGGGGAGTTCTATATCGAACAGGTTGGTGTTGTGGCCGCGACGCTTCAGGAGGCGCTGGTGCAGGATTACGACGGGCTGATTCGCATCGCGCCTGCGGTCCCGCCCGGATGGGACATCGATGGCAGCGTGTATGTGCGCGGCAAGACGAAGGTTGATGTGCAAGTGCGTAACGGCGCGGTTACAACCGCAGTTGTCGAAGCTGGAGCAACACAAGAGTTCAGGATTCGCAATCCGTGGCCCGACCAGCAGGTCGATATTATTTCCGGTCGCACCGGCGCGATGATTGCAAAGAAGGATGCAGATTCGATCGTGGTCTTTCGCGGTACCGCCGGAACCCGTTATCTCGTGGAGCGGCACGACGCTTTACTTCCTCGTCGCCGCTTCGCGCCGGTAAGAGGCAGGCCTGCAGTGACTGCGAAACGACTTGGGCAGGTGCAGATCGGCCTTTTCCCCCATGCTCAGTTGCGACCCAGTGAATGACTTGCAAGCTGATGAGCATAGGCCCGTCGGGGCGACAGTCGTGAACATTCCGTGCTCGCGCATCACCGCCAATCTGGGAAAGTCCGCAGGAGACCACGCCTGGGATCCGCCGCACCTGCTCGGCGAGCGCTTTGAGAAACGCCGCACCATCTCTATACCCCGTCAAATTGCCTGTGAACGTCGCGATGTGGTACACGTCCATGCCGCTGTTGACGCGATCCAACTGCCGGAGTGAGCGCACAAACAGGCCCGCAATCGCCAGAAGAAAAGTGCAGAGGGCGATTGAAGAGCGATCAACGCCTGGCGAGGTCGACGAATCACCCGGAACCACGGGGCCCACCATCGGCGGATAGGCCGTTTTAAGTCAAATTGACGACGCTCACCATCCAACTTCCGAGTGAACCGACTCGACCGGAACATTGGATTGCCACTGCGCCGGTCGCCACGGGACGATTCATGTCCCGTGGGCTTGTGTGGCGAAAAATTGGAACTGCCCACGGCATAAACATCATGCCGTGGCTACCCGCTTTCGATGGGAGCTCTACTGGAGCGCCTCTTTCAGGCGTGCTCTCAGGAGCTGACGGCGCACCTCGATGAATTTCTGGAATTGGAGGAGGTCGAGCGCGCCACTGTCGCTTGGCAGATCGTGGTCGATGCAGAATTTTTCGTAACTGCCCTTCTGGCGGGCTACTTCCTGGGCTACCCAATCAGCGAGAGGTTTATCCTGTTTGGATTTGTTCTCATTAGCGTCCAAGTGCGCCAGGTTCAGAATGCTATTCCAATGCTGTGGATCCAGAAAGAAGCTCAGGTCTGATTCCCCCACACCCGCCGCAAGCAGTTTACGTTTGTTGAACATGGAGTGAGAATGCAAGTGGTCCTCATGAAAGTTTCCGTTCCTGTAGTCCAATTGCGGCGCGAGCAATGCGAGAATGCTGAACGCTTGTTTTTCTTCGTACTCGGTATAGAGCAAGGTATCTAGGAACTCTTCCGTCACTTCTGAATCCTTGCCTTGTTGTTTGAGGACAGTTCTGATTCCGTCAACCGGGAACCCGTCCAAATCTGCCCGTAGGAATGGCTTCCCAAACTCCTGACCGGTGAATGTTTTGCGGATACCTGCCAGGACTGTGTCTGCAGAAGCGCCAAAGATACTCTTGAGCAGCATCACGTGAAGCCACCGCTTTATGCTCTCTCGGTCAGGGCGTAAGGCGACCTGGGAGGTAATGTTATCCCCGAGCCCTTTATGGTGTACCCAATAAATAATCGGCAGCAGGGCGTTCTTTGAGGTCAAAGACTTCTCATTGTGGCCGAAGTCTTTGATAAGAGCGAAAACGGCGAGTATGGTTTTCTGAATAGCGTCCCAATTGTCCTCGAACGGCTTCACCTGGGCTGGCGTGAAATTGGATACTTTATAGCGAATATCAGAACTGTAAAGGTAAAGGCAAGCCTTGAGGATCAGGTCCTTCGAAATAAAGAAGCCCTGAGCCTGTATGTGGTCGACTAATCCATGAACCTCCTTTTTCGCATCCCTCGCCCAGTTTGCAACGAGTGTGGACATGAGCACATCCGAAAGCGAAAGTGGCTCACTCCCCCTATTCACCCTGACGAACACATTCAAGGCCCGCTCCATGTCCGACCTTTGGATGAGGTAGTAGTTGATCGGCCTGTGGATATGGACGACGGCGTGCAACTTTGACAGCGCATCAGATGCGAACTCGCTTTCGTTGTATCCCCTCTGGTTTAGCATTCGGTTGAATTGATATACTTCGGGCACCTCTAGGATATTCCCTACCAGGAACCAATTCCCTGGCCGGTCCCGCAGTTCGACGTCGGTCAAAAACCGAAACTCATAGCGCCGACCGGGCTGCTCCTCGTCGGCATCCGAGGGTGGGCCACCCACGTTCAGATATAGCTTGCGGGTGGGCAGAGCGTGCTCAGTGTTCACCCTCCATCGCCCGGGCAGCCTGTAAGCGTAAGTACCCTTAAGTCCGATATAAAGCGCCGTCAAACGCTGTTGTCCGTCAAGTACCGCCTCGAAGTCGCAGTGTCCTTGGGTCTCAAACTCGGGATTATGGGTCTTGAAGTGTTCACGAAACTCCCGCAAGAAGTCGTAGTACCGATACTGAGTCTTGTCAGACCCGCGCACTTCCCAAAAAAGGAAGCTCCCCATGGGGTAATCCTGCAGGAGAGAATCGAACAGCCACTCGATTTTTTGCGTCTCCCATACAAATTCACGTTGAATCGCGGGCAGCAGGAGCCTTCTTTGGTCCATTCGGGAGATTGCATCTGCAACGCTAATCGGCGCTTGAAAAGACATAGCCTGGTACCTCCAAACTGTGCGCTAGTGTATAGCAAGCCGATTGTGCCTGCAAGAATGCCTTCCTGCAGATTTGGAAATCCGTAAGGAAGCGCCAAAACCGGATCGGGGCAGAGCCCGGCTCTCGGTTCGCGCCCGGGTAGCGCCGTAGGGCAGAGCAGAGTCGCTCAATTTCCGTATTGTCGGCAACTCGTCGAGATGTTCTTCCGTCCGCAAATTGGCCCATTACCGTCAAGCCGTTCGGGTTGACGGCCCAAGGGAATGGGTGTACTATTCAATTAACCCTCGTCGTCGTACTCTCCGTCGCAGGTAATTCATTTGGAGTTCGGTCATCTCAGGTACGAACTCGCGCTGCCCAACACCCAAGCAAATTGCCGCCAACCGAACGAACCGCCGCAAATGCACGGCCCGTGTCGAGCCTGAGGAGGCTAGCGACGTCGAGGAAAATAATGGATTGTTTTTTTAAAAACAAAGCTGAGCAAGTTGATGAAAACAATACACATTATAAAATGCTAATGAAGAACAAAGCCAAGAACGAACCCAAGGGATTATGTTGAAAACTCGCTATAGTCATTAGAATGAGCATGTTAATTGGGCTAGCGAAATGCAAAAAACAAACCCAAGGCGCTTCTATCCCATTAAAAATAAATAGAGTAATTGACTTATTTCACTGCTGTCGAGATAAGAGATCAGGACCTTCATGTCCTGGTCAGAAAGCGGGAACGCGGGCATGCCGCCGCGAAGATTACCAGCGCAATCATCCTCACAGGCACGGGTACGCCGCCCGATTGATGTAGCCGGCCCGCGTCCATCGCTGCGAAGCCCACAGTAAGAA
>JBOGJY010000068.1:0-3562 GCA_050745325.1 Terriglobia bacterium | reverse complement strand
GCCCTCGGCCACAATGCGCCCGCCCGCGTCGCCGCCTTCCGGTCCCATATCGATGATCCAATCCGCCTGCTTAATCACGTCCAAATTATGCTCGATGATGATGACGGTGTTGCCGAGGTCTGTCAAGCGATTGAGCACGGCGAGCAGTTGCTTCACATCGTCAAAATGCAAGCCCGTGGTAGGCTCGTCGAGGATGTAAAGCGTGCGTCCACTCTGGCGCCGGCTCAGCTCGCGCGCCAGCTTGATCCGCTGCGCCTCGCCGCCCGAAAGGGTTGTGGCCGCCTGGCCCAGGTGAATGTAGCCCAGGCCGACGTCCACCAGCGTTTGCAGCTTCTGGCGGACGGCGGGGATGTTTTCGAGGCGGGGCAAGGCTTCTTGCGTGGTCATCTCCAGCAGGTCGGCAATGGAGGCGCCCTTATACTTCACCGCCAGCGTCTCCGAGTTGTAGCGCCGCCCGCGGCAAATCTCGCAGGTGACGAAAACGTCGGGGAGAAAGTTCATTTCGATGCGGCGCAGCCCGTCGCCCTTGCAAGCCTCGCACCGCCCGCCCTTGACGTTGAAGCTGAAGCGTCC
This sequence comes from Terriglobia bacterium, assembly GCA_050745325.1. Classification (GTDB taxonomy): domain Bacteria; phylum Acidobacteriota; class Terriglobia; order UBA7540; family UBA7540; genus RH2-MAG17b. Next base: position 2,989 of record JBOGJY010000068.1, on the reverse strand, counting down.
CGCTTTGTATCCCCTCGCGCGCGATTCGGGCAGCATGGTGAAGAGCTCGCGGATAGGCGTGAAGACGCCCGTATAGGTTGCGGGATTTGAGCGCGGCGTGCGTCCAATGGGCGACTGATCGATCACAATCACCTTGTCGATGTTGTCCATGCCCGCAATCCTCTTGTGCTCGCCGGGTTCTTCGAGCGCCCGGTAAAGCAGTTTTGCCAGGGCGCGGTAGAGGATGTCATTGACGAGGGTCGACTTGCCGGAGCCGGAAACGCCGGTGACGACGGTCAGCACGCCCAGCGGAAACTTCACGTCAATGCCCTTCAGGTTGTTGGCGCGCGCCTCGATCACAGCCAGCCGCTTGGCGCCGGGCTTACGGCGCTGTTCAGGGACGGGAATGACCGCCCGGCCGGAAAGGTACTGCCCGGTCAGCGATTCGGGGTTTTGCGCGATTCGCGCCGGTGTGCCCACGGCCACAAGGCGCCCACCCTGCTGCCCGGCGCCGGGGCCGAGGTCGATCACGTAGTCCGCGCGCCGGATGGTTTCCTCATCATGCTCGACCACCAGCACCGTGTTCCCCAGGTCGCGCAGCCGCTCAAGCGTGGCCAGCAGACGCAGGTTATCCCTGGGATGCAGCCCAATGCTGGGTTCGTCGAGCACGTAAAGCACGCCGCGCAGCCGCGAGCCAATCTGCGTGGCAAGGCGGATGCGCTGGCTCTCGCCGTTCGACAAGGTAGCGGCGGAGCGGTCGAGACTGAGATAGCCCAGGCCCACCTGCTCCAGGAATTCAAGCCTCTCGATGATCTCATTCAGGATGCGGCGGGCGAGGATCTCTTCGCGGGGGTTCAGTTTCATCGCCCGCGCCTGACCGAGCTCGGCGCTCACGGCGAGCGCGGTGAAGTCCGCAATCGAGAGCGCGTTTACCTTCACCGCCAGGCTTTCGGGCCGCAGGCGCTTGCCGTGGCACGCAGGGCAGGGAACGGCGGACATATAGTGCTCGAACCATTCGCGGTAGCCTTCCCGCGCAACTTCACCATACCAGCGGTCGAGGATGGGAATGATTCCGGGAAAAGCATTTCCAGACTCGCCGTAAAGGAGCAGGTTCTGAACCTTCTGCGGGAAGCGATTGAACGGCGTCTTCAGGTCGAAACCAGAAGCTTCCGCAACGCGGGAGAGGCTGCGGCGCATCATGCCCGATCCCGACCCCGGCCCAAGTCCGCCCGCCAGCAGAGGGCGCGACCAATCCGCAATCACTTTGGCGGGATCGAACGAATACTTGCTTCCCAGGCCGTGGCAAGTCTCGCAGGCGCCGTAGACGCTGTTGAAGGAGAAGGATCGCGGCTCAAGCGCGGGAATGTTGATGCCGCAATCCACGCAGGCGGACTCCTGCGAGTACAGGCGCTCTTCGCCGTTCACCACCGCCACCTGCACAATGCCTTTGGCCAGGTTCATGGCGGTTTCAATCGAGGCGGCCAGGCGGCTCTCGATTCCGGGTTTCAGCAGCAGCCGGTCGACCACCACTTCGACGGTGTGGTTGCGGCGGCGGTCAAGCGCGATGTCTTCTTCGAGTTGGCGAAGCTGGCCGTCGACGCGCGCGCGGGCGAATCCCTGCCCGGCGAGCTTCTCAAACAGCTTCTTGAATTCGCCTTTGCGCCCTCGCACCACCGGCGCAAGAATCATCACCCGCGCGTCGCTCGCGCCCCCTTTAGCGCCGGTGCGCTGGCCCGTTTCGAGCAGGCTCATGATGGTGGAGATGATCTGTTCGGTCGATTGGCGGGAGATGGCGCGGCCGCAGCGGTGGCAATGAGGAACGCCTATGGACGAGTAGAGCAGGCGCAGGAAGTCGTAGATCTCGGTGATGGTGCCGACGGTCGAGCGCGGGCTGCGGCTGGTGGTCTTCTGCTCGATGGAGATGGCGGGGCTGAGGCCGTCAATCGAGTCCACCTCCGGGCGCTCCATCTGGTCCAGAAACTGGCGCGCGTAGGCCGACAGCGTCTGGACGTAGCGCCGTTGACCTTCGGCGTAGATCACGTCGAAGGCAAGGCTGGATTTCCCCGATCCGCTCAACCCCGTCACCACGCTGAGCGTATTGCGCGGAATCTCGACGCTGATGTTCTTCAGATTGTGCTGGCGCGCCCCACGCACCGTAATGCGGTCAATCATCGCCCTCTGCCTGTTATAGATGGGAATACCGGCAAGAAGCCAAACTTACATGGTAGAAGACTTGATGAGAAGCCGCAAGCGGCGCGATGAGTTGGAAGTGGCTCAGTTTGATGTAGAGGCGTCTTTATGCCGCCATAATATGGCGGGGTAAACCCGCCGCTACACCCGAAACTGCGACACTACCGATGAGTTGGAAGCAGATCAGTGTCTGTAGCGCAGCGCGGCCTTTGGCCTCAATCCATTGTCATCCTGAGCGCAGCGAAGGATCTGCTTCTGCTGGACGGCCTCCTGGGATAAGCAGATTCTTCGCTGCTCTCAGAATGACAGGTTCCCGAAATTGGAAAAGTCGCAGCGTTTGAACAACGGACGCGGCGCTACAACCGCCAGCGCATCCGAGGCCATTTGCGCCTATTTCTTCTATTTCTTGTATAATGACTTTCCCACACGTTTCCGCAGGGAACTCATGACCATCTGATCGAGGGCGTCTATCGTGGCGCCGGTGGAGGTTTAATGGCAGAGCACATTGTTCATTGCGTCAAGTTTCAGAAAGATCTTCCAGGTCTCGATGAGCCGCCCTGGCCCGGAGCTCTCGGCCAGCGGGTTTATGATAACGTTTCCGAGCAGGCATGGGATCTCTGGAAGGAGCATTTCAAAATGGTCCTGAACGAGTTCCGGTTGAACCCGGCCACCCGTGAAGCGCAGGAGATTATCGAAAAGCAGATGGAGGCCTTCTTCTTTGGCGAAGGGGCCGCGCTGCCTCCTGGATACGTGCCGCAGCAGCAGAAGAAATAGAGGTTGTAGCGGCGGCCTCTGGCCGCCGGTCTTTACTATTTAAAAA
>JBOGJY010000067.1:0-1981 GCA_050745325.1 Terriglobia bacterium | reverse complement strand
TCGACGTGGTTCGTATGCCGGAATGCCCGGAGTAACGCTGGTCTAACCATGACCGAAACTCTGATTGGGCTACCGGCCTCCCTCGCAAGAGGAGGGAGTCAGCATCGGTGATCATGGCCTGAAAGGGCCGGATAGATGTATAGAAGAAGCACGCTGCGGGGAGCGGCTCGCCGCTCCCCGGGAGAGTTCTGCCCGGCCAGCGGTTTGAAACCAAAGCCGCACAAGGGCGGGCGCTCCGCGCCCGGAGAAAAAAGGCTTTAGATGAACTTTTACTTGACATCGCCGCCGACCTTATAGATGCGCTACAAGGCCCTCATTCAGCATATCAGACCTCTTTGAGAACTTTGAGACAAATGGGACGTGTTTTTCCGTCATCGGCCTATTTCTTGCCACCCTACACCATTCGGATGCGCTCCAGCTAAACCAAGATAACTATATATATCAGAATGACTTACGCCAAATAATTAAGTGGGCTGAAGCGCCGCCTCCGATATCCAATTGAATCCGTTAGGCTTATAGGCCGCACATGAGGAAATTCTAACGAAAAAAACTCTTGACATGCCCATTCGTACAGCCTATATTTAGGGACGAAAGTGGCCAAATAGGGTCCAGAATAGAAAAATTGGCCGAGAAATTGACGTTGAGTTGGTCTTTTGGGGAGCGGAGATGCTACGGGGCAAGTGCTCGGCCACGGTAGACGCCAAGGGGCGCCTGAAAATTCCCAGCGCCTTCAAGACTCTCCTTGAAGAAAATTACGGTCCCGATGTCTACATTACGAGTTTGGATGGGCAATACGCCCGCGTTTACCCGTTTGATGAATGGCGCAAGATTGAGGACAGGCTGGCGGGGCTTTCTTCGATGGACAAGGCCCGGAACAGGCTGCTCGACCGAACCAACTACTGGGGGATGATGGCGCGCCTGGACGCTCAGGGCCGAATCCTGATCCCACCGCAATTGCGAGAGGACGCGTCGGTGAGAGGCGAGGTTGTGGTGATGGGCTATCTCAACCACCTTCAAGTCTGGAATGCGGACCGCTTTAAGGAGCACCTTAGTCAGGAGCCGCTGGCCGATGAGGACTTGCAGGCGCTCAGCGATAAGAATATCTGATGCACGTTCCGGCGCTGCCGCGCGAGGCTCTTGAGTTTTTAAACATCCGGCCCGGTGGGACTTATATTGATGCAACGGTAGGCGGGGGCGGCCATGCGGAGTTGATTTTAGCGGAGCTGATTGCAAATGAGGGCGGACGGCTTTTGGGAATCGACCGCGATCCCGAGGCGCTGGCCAGGGCCGCCCAGCGGCTCGCGCCGTTCAAAGAGAAGCTCATTCTGATGCACGGAAACTTTGCCAGGATCGAAGAGTTGCACGGGGCCAGCGGATTGCCCCCGGCGGACGGAATGCTGGCCGATCTAGGGTTCAGCTCCTGGCAGCTTGAAGACCCGGCGCGCGGTTTCAGTTTCGACCGGCCGGGGCCGCTTGACATGCGCATGGATCCTGGTGAGCCGCTGACTGCGGCTGAAATCGTCAACCAGACCCCGGAGCAGGACTTAGCTGATTTGATCTTCCAACTGGGAGAAGAACGCCACTCGCGCCGTATTGCGCGAGCCATTGTGAAGGCCCGCCCTATTCAATCGACTGCCGAACTGGCGAAGGCGGTTCGATGTGCAATCCCTTCAAGGGCGGGCCTCCACCATCTCCACCCGGCCACGCGAACGTTCATGGCTCTTCGTCTGGCGGTGAACCGAGAGCTGGAAAACCTGGATGAATTTTTGACCAAGGCTCTCGCGGCGCTTGCTCCGGGCGGGAGGTTAGTGATCCTGAGCTTCCATTCGCTCGAGGACCGGCGCGTGAAGCAAGCTTTCGTCGAATGGCGCAAAGAAGGCAGGGCAAACATCCTGACGCGCAAAGTGGTGCGGCCAGAGGAAGAAGAGACTCGAGCCAATCCGCGAGCGCGCAGCGCAAAATTGCGCGCCGCGGAGAAGGT
>JBOGJY010000066.1:0-8675 GCA_050745325.1 Terriglobia bacterium | reverse complement strand
GCGCCAAAGAACTCAAGCTTTTCGGCTTGGGCGCCTTTCTTACCGGCCGGTTCAAGAAGCTTTCGGATGAAGTTCTCGATGAAGATATTGCGCTGGCGACGCGCCGGTTCTGGGCTACTGCCGCGCTTTCCCTGCTCGGCACCGCCGGATATTATGCGACTTATGCCATCGTCATTTACCGGACCGTTCTCGGCCGCTATAACATCGGCAATTGGTACTTTCTTACCGGCGCCATCGCGGGCGCGAGCACGAATATCCAGACGGTGTTCTCCACCTTTTCTGGCCTTGCGGACCAGGCGCTTTTCATGAGCGACTTGATCGAGTTTTTCAAGGTGAAGCCCACGGTGAAATCGCAGTCGGGTTCGCGTCCGGCTCCCCGCCCCATCTGCGGCGGTTTTGAATTCCGGAACGTTTCTTTCACCTACCCGGGGACCACGCGGAGCGTCTTGAAAGACCTTAACTTCCGCCTCGATCCGGGCGAGCGGATCGCATTAATCGGTGAGAACGGTCAGGGCAAAACAACTATTGTGAAACTCCTTACCCGCCTTTACGATCCAACAGAAGGGGAGATCTTGCTGGATGGGGTTGATCTCCGCGACTACGACTTGGAAGACCTCTCTCGTGAAATTGGCGTGATCTTCCAGGACTTCATGCGCTATGAGATGACGGCTTCGGAGAACATTGCCATGGGCAAGATCGAAGCGCGCGAGGAGGAAGAGAAAATTGAAGAGGCGGCGCGCAAGAGCGGCGCCCATGACTTGATACAGGGACTTCCGGGCGGCTACGGGCAAATGCTCGGGCGGAGGTTTGAAAGCGGAGTGGACCTCTCCGGCGGCCAGTGGCAGAAGATCGCGCTGGCGCGCGCTTACCTGCGCGACGCGCAAGTGCTGATCCTCGACGAGCCTACCGCGTCACTTGACGCGCGTTCCGAACACGAAGTCTTCGAGCGCTTTGCCGAGCTGACTGCGGGTAAAATGGCCTTGCTGATCTCTCACCGGTTTTCCACCGTACGCATGGCAGATCACATCCTTGTGCTCGAAGACGGCCGAATTGCCGAGGCCGGCAGCCATCATGAGCTCATAACGCAGGGTGGACGCTATTCTCAGATGTTCGAGCTGCAGGCATCGAGCTACCGGTAGCCGGCGGTTTTCCGCCGCGAGCCAAACTCATGAACTACGCCGGAAACATTCCGTGCGGGAAAGGTAATTCAGCGCCGCTGCCTCCTTCCAGTCTTCCCGTGACTCTCGCGGAAAACCGGGGGAAGAGCCGCTCATTTATGTTCCCGGCCGAAAATAAAAGGCTGGCGCCGGCCGCTTCACGAGAAGCGGCCCGGTGGAATCCTGCGCCGCCCCGGCGCAGCGGCCGCCGCCGGCTCATGGAGCGGTGGCGCAAGTCGCTCGTCTCCGTTCAAAGAGCGGAAAAGTGGATTGAAAAGCTGGTGACTTACGGTGGCGGGCTGTCCGACGACGCGCAAGCGATTGCGGGTTGTTCTCTTGTGTTGTGGACGGCCTTCCGGGAGACCGGCCAGACTCTCAAGAGCGACTTGATGTGGAAGATACCCTGGATTCAGAACGGCGAGCGGGAGGGTATCCCGCGCGCTTACAGCCTTGCCCGCAGCTTTTTTGAAGTTTCCGAATTCAAATTCAGCGAGCCGGACCTGCTGGTCTATCTCGGCGCGGCGCAGGACAAACAGCGGCTGGACATCAACGAGGTCTGGTCGCTAAAACCGATGCTGCAATTGGTCCTGCTCGATCGTATCGCCGCGGCCGCCGATTCTTTTTGCCAGGAGATGGAAAGAAAAAGGAAAACCCTGAGCCTGCGTCCCGAGTCTCCGCGCAGCGGCTTGTCGTCACTCCTCGATGGCCTGCGGGCGACCGGGGATGCGGACTGGCAAAACATTTTCGAGGAGACGAGCGAGACCGAAAAAATCCTTCAGACGGACCCCTCGGGCGTATATCCGCGGATGGATGTTGAGAGCCGCGACTTGTACCGGAAAGAGGTCATCCGGCTGGCTGCCTGCTCCAGCCGGGGGGAAACGGAGATTGCCACGCTCGCGGTAAATCTGGCCCGCCAGGCGCAAGCGATACCCGGCGAAGACCCCAGGCTCTCTGACCGCAGAAAGCACATAGGCTATTACTTGATCGCCGAAGGTAGAAACAACCTGGAGGCGAGCACTAGTTACCGGCCCCCGTTCCATCAGGAAATCGAGAGGGCGCTCCTGCGCTGGCCGGAAATCTTTTACATCGTTGGGATCGAAGTGGTCACAATCGGAATCATCGCATTTCTGCTGAGCGGCCTCGAGCGCGCCCTGCTGCCTCTGATGGCCATCGTGCTCCTTCTGTTTCCCGCCATGGAAGCCGCCGTGCGAATTGTGAACCAGCTCATCACTTTTTTGATTCGGCCCCGCCGGCTGGCAAAAATGGACTTTTCGAGCGGAATCCCTTCCGATCACACAACGATGGTCGTGATTCCCATCTTGCTTCTTACCACCGAACAGGTGGAAGAAGCGGTAACCGACCTGGAGATACGGTATCTCGCCAATCCCGATAAGAATCTTCACTTTGCATTGCTGACCGACTCACCCGATTCCTCGCGCCCCTTAGACGAAAAGGATGAGCTTGTGGAGTTGTGCGCGACGTTGATTAACGGCCTGAACCAGAAATATGGGGACCGCCAGTTGGGATCGTTCTTCCTGTTTCATCGCCGCCGCCTGTTCAACCCCGCCGAAGGGGCCTGGATGGGGTGGGAGCGGAAGCGCGGCAAGCTGCTCGATTTAAACCGCTTGCTCAGAAACGACTCCGACAATTTCCCGGTAAAAGCCGGCGACCTCAGCATCCTCCCGACGGTCCGCTACGTCATTACCCTGGACTCGGACACGTCGCTCCCCCGGGAAGCCGCGTACCGCCTGGCGGGGACGCTGGCGCACCCGCTAAACAGGGCCGTGATCGATCCCGCAACCAACACAGTCGTCAAGGGTTACGGAATCCTGCAACCGCGCGTCGGCATCAGCGTTCCCTCGGCCGTGAGTTCCCGGCTTGCCAACATTCTTTCGGGGCAGTCGGGATTTGACCTCTACACGCGAGCCATCTCAGACGTGTATCAGGATCTCTTCGGCGAAGGCAGTTTCACAGGCAAAGGAATTTACGAAGTTGACGCGTATCAGCGGGTGCTCGCGCAGCGGTTCCCCTGCAATGCGCTTCTTAGCCATGACCTTATCGAGGGTTCATACGCGCGAGCCGGGCTGGTGTCCGACATCGAAGTCATCGACGATTACCCTTCGCACTTCAGCGCCTACAGCCGCCGGAAGCATCGCTGGGTGCGAGGCGATTGGCAGATTCTCCGGTGGCTTTTCCCGCGCGTGCCGGGTTTTACTGGAGAGGATGCGCCCAATCCGATTCCCTTAATTTCCCGCTGGAAGATTCTCGACAATCTGCGCCGCAGCCTAATCGAAGCGGCCATTCTGGCGCTGCTTATCGGTGGCTGGTTTTTTCTGCCCGGTGGGGCCGCTTACTGGACGGTCGCAACCCTTGTGCTGCTGCTAATGCCGTCATACTTCCAGGTGTTCTTTCATCTGCTCTCCGCCGGAGGATCTGAAAACTGGCCTGGCGTTCTGAAGGAGATTTCCAGGAACTTTGTCACCGAGCAGGTCAATGTTCTTTTCACACTCGTATTTTTGTTCCACCAGGCTCTTATGACTCTGGATGCGATTTTCCGCACCCTCGTCCGGCTTGCGGTAACTCACAAGAAGCTTCTCGAGTGGGAGACCGCCGCCCAAGCCGAACTGAAGACGAAGAAAAGAACCCCGGTGGAAGTCTGCCTGGATTTAACGCCCTGGCTTGCTATTGCTCTTGCCGTGGCGCTCGCCTACTTCAAGCCGCATTCACTACCCGTGGCCATTCCTTTCCTGGTCGTATGGGCTTGCTCGAAACCCATTTCCGCATGGGTGAACCGGGGCGCCCCCACGATTCGAACCCGAGTGGCAACGGGAGACGAAGGTCTTTTGCGCGAATCCGCTCTCCGCACATGGCGCTTTTTCAGGGAGTGGAGCCATGCCGGAACGAACTTCCTCATTCCGGATAATCTACAGGAGTCTCCTCAGCTTACGGCGAAGGTTATCTCACCCACCAACCTTGGTTTCTTGCTCGCTTCGCGTCTGGCGGCGTTTGATTTGGGCTACCTGACGGTTGGAGAATTTGCCCGGGAAACGGCGCAAACCTTGAGCACCGCTCTGCGGATGCCACGATTTAAGGGACATTTCTTTAACTGGACCCATACTGAAACCCTGAAACCGCTTGAACCGCTTTTTGTTTCTACAGTGGATAGCGGGAATCTGGCCGCATGCCTCTGGACTCTGAAGCAGGGTTGCCTTGACGCCATCGAGCAGCCAGTCTTGCGAAGCACACTCTACCGTGGGCTGACCGAGCACCTGAAATTGCTGAAGAATTTGGGACGGACCGAGTCAATTTCCCAAGGGACGGCTGGCGCGATTGATGAATTGCAGGGGGGCTTCGCCTCGCAGGGAGAAGACCCCTCTGCCTGGATTGCTTATCTTCCCGAGGCGGAGGAAAGGGCTGAAAAACTTGAAAGCCTGCTGGCGGAATCGCATTGGATTACCAAACAAGCTGAAATGCTCTGGTGGGCCGCCGAGCTGCGGATAAGAATCGCGCAATTCAGGGAAACAGCGGAGAAACTTACACCCTGGCTTTTGCCGGAATACAGGCCTCTCTTTCTGCATCCCAACACGCTCCCTCCTGCTGGTCAGGGCCAGCTAACCCTGGGGTCTCTGCCCGGCGTTCTGACAGACCTCCAAAGCCGGCTGCAAAGCCTCGCCGAAAATCCTGAGATTGATCTTAGGACGCGACGCGACGCGCGTGCATTCTTGGGAATCCTCCAGTCGTCGTTGAGCAACGTCAAGGACCTTCTTGATACGCTTCGTGGGCAGGCTGATCTCTGCGGCGCGCTCGTGGACGGCATGGACTTCGGCTTTCTGTACCACCCAGTCCGGAAGCTTTTCTCTATTGGCTACAACGTAGCAGCCCAGCGGCGGGAGAGCGCATGTTACGACCTTCTGGCCTCAGAGTCCCGGACGGCGAGTTTCATCGCGATTGCCAAGGGCGACGTTCGCCAGGAAGCATGGTTCCATCTTGGAAGGTCTCACATCACCTGGCAGGGACAAAAAGCCCTGCTTTCGTGGTCAGGAACAATGTTTGAGTACCTTATGCCCGCGCTTTGGATGAAGGCTTACCCCGATACAATCTTGGGACACAGCCAGGAAGCCGCGGTGCGATGCCAGCAGAGATTTGGCGAGAGAAAGCGCCGGCCCTGGGGCGTATCTGAGGCGGGGTGGAGCAAAAAGGACGCGGCCGGACATTATCAGTACCGGGCGTTCGGGATATCAGGCCTTGCGCTCGCTTCCGGCATACCCTCAAACATCGTGACGCCTTACGCCAGCTTCCTGGCGCTCGAAGTTGACCCGGTGGCCGCTACGAATAATCTCAAACGAATGAAGCGCATGGGGTGGTTTGGGACGTACGGGTTTTATGAATCCGCGGATTACAGACCTAATCTGCGCGGAAAGCGCCCAAACTACGAGCTGGTCCGTTCATGGATGGCTCACCACCAGGGAATGACCCTGCTGGCTTTGTGCAATCTGCTAGCAGGCTCCTCCATTCAGAAACGCTTCCATACCGAGCCCCAGTTTCGCGCCACCGAGTTAATTCTTCACGAGCGTATCCCAGGGGCCACTTCAACCGTTCCCCATCATGCTTCTCCGCCGGCGCGTGAAGCTCCAGACCGCGCGGAAGCCGTCATGGCCGCTGGATAGATCAAGCCGGCTAGCGCTGGCGTGGAAGCCACAACCGATCCACTACCCTGAAAAGTCATGAACGTCCGCTAAGTTGCACCATAGCCCACATCGGAGCAGCTTCAACCAAGGCCCGGCAGCCGTCACACAGGAATCATGCGAGCTTGTGACCGGGTGTCACAGCCAGCGAAGAATCCACTTGCGGGGGGCGCGGGGAGGATTGCCTGCTTGGAGTACTCGCCTGTTTTGCTGCGAGCGTGGCGATGACCTCCATCGCGTGATCGATCCGGATGGGTTTCGAGAGGTAGGCGTCCATCCCCACCGAAAGGCACTTCTCCGCGTCACCCGTCATGGCATGGGCCGTCATGGCGATGATGGGGATATGATCTCCAGTGGCCTTTTCCCGCTCCCTGATCTCGGCGGTCGCCTGGTATCCATCCATTTCCGGCATCTGGACATCCATCAGGACCAAATCGAAGCGGCGCTTTTCAAGAGCTGCGAGCGCATGGCGGCCGTTTTCCGCGACGGTCACGGAGTGCCCTCGCTTTTCGAGTAAACGTTTGGCCAATTGTTGGTTCACCGGATTATCTTCGGTCAAAAGAATATCAAGCGGCGCCGCAGTCTGTACTGCCTCACGCAGAGAGTGCCGGGTGACCAAGTTAGGAATCAGGTTTGCTGTTCCTTTTGCGGGTTCATCTGCGGGCGCCGATTGCACGGCAAGAGCCTGGAGAATTGCTTCGCGCAGCTCGAACTGCCGCACCGGTTTGGTCAGATAGCCTGACACTCCCAATTCTCTGCAGCGGCTTGCGTCTCCGCGTTGTCCGCCGGAAGTGAGCAGGATGATCGCTGCCCCGGCCAACTCGGGCCTCTGACTAACGCGCTGGACAAATTCAAAGCCGTCTACTTCGGGCATATGAACATCCGTCAGAATGAGCCGGAAGGGCCTTCCCTCCTTGTTCGCTTGCGCTAAGGCAGCAAGGCCTTGCTGAGCGTTTTCCGCCAGGACGGCTTCCATACCCCACCTGCATAAGAGACTCGCATGTATTTTCCGGTTGGTAAGGTTGTCATCCACCACCAGGACGCGCAATCCGGCTAGAGTTTCCCCTGTGGCCCCGCCGGCCCGCTCGGCTCTTGAGGGGGGCGCCGAGGCTGATTGAACCATCGGGCAACACGCCGTAAAGTGGAAGCGGCTCCCACGCCCGGCCTCACTCTCAACCCAAATTTTTCCTCCCATCAGTCCGATCAGGCGGGAGCAAATGGTTAATCCGAGACCCGTGCCGCCGTACTTCCGCGCCGTCGAGCCATCGGCCTGCGAGAAGGCTTCGAAAATCAAACTTTGTTTTTCCGTGGAGATTCCAATGCCGGTGTCGCATACGACAAAATGCAATAGGGCGGCGCCTTTTTCCTGCCCGTCTGCGTTGACACGCACCACCACCTCGCCCCGCTCGGTAAACTTCACCGCATTGCTCACCAGGTTGAGCACGATCTGCCGCAGCCGCCCCGGGTCTCCAAGGACAGTATCGGGAACGTCCGCAGCGATGTCGCACGCCAGCTCAAGGCCTTTCTGATCCGCCGCCAATGCGAGCGTCCTGACGGTTTCCTCCATGCTATCGCGCAAGTTGAAAGGTATAACTTCCAAATCTAGCTTGCCCGCCTCAATCTTTGAAAAGTCCAGGATGTCATTGATGATGGTTAACAGCGAGTTCGCAGATACTTTGACTATATTCAGGAAATCCCGCTGTTCTACCGTCAGCGCAGAATCGAGGGCAAGTTCTGTCATGCCGATGATGCCGTTCATGGGAGTCCGGATTTCGTGGCTCATGTTGGCAAGGAATTCGCTCTTGGCGCGGCTGGCGGCTTCGGCCGCTTCCTTGGCTTCGCGGAGCTCCCGGTCGGCCCGCTTGCGCTCGCTGATATCAATCAGAGTTCCTTCAATGACGGCCCCGTCCGAGTCTTCAATCAGCGTCGCGTTTTGAAGTACCCATAACTCCCCGCCGTCCTTGCGCCGGAAGCAAACCTCAAAATTAGTTACAGTCCCTTCCTTCTTCAAGCGGGAGATGAAAGCATCCCGCTCAGCGGCGCTCGAAAAATCATCGGCGGCATTGTGCGCGAGAGCATCCTCCTGCGACGCATAACCCAGAATGCGGAGATAGGCCTCGTTCACGTCAAGAACCTTGCCCTCCGGCGTTACGCGGTATATCGCGGCCAGGTTCCGCCGGAAGAGTTGTTGATATCGCTCCTCGGTGGACTCGAGTCTCGAAGCCTGCGCCGAAAACCGCCGGTCGACGACCGAGGTTAAAAGAGCCAGCCCCAGAACCATGAAGGTCACGATGGCGACTCCGATGGCTCCAAGAGAAGTTATATTTACGGAGTCGCGGGCGCTCTCGCGCATGGGCGACGCGGTGAAGGTTGCCGCCGCCATGCCCGTGTAGTGCATCACAGCAATGGCAATGCCCATGACTACCGCGCTCGCAATCTTCAGCCAGCCGCTTCCACGCTTCTCCTGGCGGAAGTAAAATGCCAGCCAAAGCGCCGCAAAAGAAGCAACCACGGCGATCAGGACCGAGAGGGCGACAATCGCAGCGTTGTAATGGCACGTAGCCTGCATTCGCATGGCCGCCATGCCGGTATAGTGCATCACCGCGATGCCCCCGCCCATTACCACGCTGCCGAGCCCAGAACTGAGCGCCGTCAGCCTCTTCCTGCTGATCAAATACAGAGCAAGCGCCGAAGAAAAAATTGCCGCCAGCAAGGAGATGACGACGGTAGGCAAATCGTAAAGGATGGGAACCGGCAAATTAAAGGCCAGCATCCCGATGTAATGCATGGACCAGATTCCGATGCCCATCGCGGCGGCGCCTCCGCATAACCA
>JBOGJY010000065.1:0-4304 GCA_050745325.1 Terriglobia bacterium | reverse complement strand
CAGAATGTATTTCTCAATGTCCTCGCTCACGCGAATGTCCCAGGAGTCGCTCTTCCCGATATGGAGCCCCAGCGCATCCGGGCGCACAACCGCGCACACGCCGACATCCCCGTTGCCGAGCAGCATGCCTTCAAAGAAATCCGGTCCTGGGACGTCCCGTACAATCAAATGCCGACGCGCGATTTGGAAGGCATCAAGCTCGCCATCCTTAGGCGGCCCAGCGGATGATGAGGACGCAGGGATTGCGCCTGCGACTGTTGTCAAAGCTGACGTTTGCAAGAACTGCCGACGTGTGGACTTCATCGAGGTCACTTGCCTTTTCTGTGTATTGGACGAACACCCGAAGCCCCTATTCCAGCCGGACGGGCGAGCTTTGCATCTTACACCTCGTCGCCTCGCGGCGGATGTCCTTTTTCGTTGCCATAGGTGTGCAGGGCTGCAAGTTTGGACCCCGGAACCAGAGAATCCCACTTCAGAATTGACCTAATCGCCTCTACCGCGGAATCGGTTTTGAATCGCATGGTGATAATCTGCTGCGGCCTGACGGGGAAGCGATAAGTAGGACCTCCCTCGAGCGGGCTAGCGTTCTTACCTCGCAGATTTGTAAGAGACGCGCCATCGTGAGGTAAATTTAGCGTTACTTCTGCCGTTCCCGGCAAACCCAGGCATTCGATCAGGCGCATTTCAATTTCTTTCCCCTCCCGCCGAACCACCTGAACGATCAGGTTACCGGAGGTCTGGACAAAACTCATTGACGGCGCCGCATTCCTGCCGGGCACTTGAATGGGCGGGCTGTTGTATTCCCAGGCCATATGGGGAATCCTTGCCTCTTGCCAGCCCTTTTCATGAGCCACAAGCGCATAGGCGAAGTGATGCTCACCTGCGCCGCTCAGCCAGGAATTGGGATAGCCGTAATATTTATCCGTGGCGTTATATAAATAGATCACGGGTGTCCGGCCGTTGAGTTCTCTGCCCGTCAGCCCCCGGTCCAGAATGGCTACTCCTCCGCCCTTTGAAAGTGTGAAATCGATCCAGCGCACGGCTGGCACAATACCTTTCGCCCAGCCATGAAGTTGCGGGTCTGGTTTGGCCCACGCCGCGTGCGAGAATCCATTCGGAATACCCCGGCGGACTTCATTGATGTCTTCAGCGAGCGGGAACTCCGCAACGACAACAGTAAGATTTGGGATGTTGCTCAGCGTAGTCTCAAAGTCGATCCTGGGATGTTCTTTATAAAACCGGATAGTCCGGCGGCTGGGCTGGCCACCGTAAAAGCTACTTTCTACAAGGACAGTTATTGCAAGCGGACCAGGATAAGCGGTGATCTCTTGCTTGAAGTCGCTGGAGGATGCCAGCCGGATACGTTCGGGGCGCGGCGACACGAAATCGCCCGGATCACCCTCATGTGTTTTCGACTTTTCCGCCACGATCACGTTGGCTGGACCTCCCAGGATTTCGCGGCCCGACGGTTTCAACTTAAGGCTGACCAGAGCGCCGGCGTTTGCATCCATACGCGCAATGTAATAGCGGGTTTCGATACTCTCCAGAAGCGCGTTCTTTTGGGGCTCTGCGGCACGCCGCGAAAGAACTTCAACTCCCGTTGCGTTGAAGGAAGGGAGGCGAAGGGCGGATAAAGTCTGCCCATCCGGCATGCCCTGGCATTCTATTCCCTTCAGACCCTTGCCGCGCGGCAGGTCAATAAATACCGGGTCATTTCGCTCCCAATTGAGGGGATTGAATAGGGCCAGCTTGTTGCCGCGCGTGGTGAGTGCGCTCAGCGCCGCGCTTTGGACTTTCTTGTTGATCGCTTCTACTGACTCCATGCGGTCTTGAACGCACCATGACTTTCCATTAACGAAGACCATGCCAGCCGCCGAACCCCAGAGTGAATTCCTGTCCATGGTCAAGAGCATCTGAACCCAGCCATCAGAGAGGTCTTTGACCGGTTAGGGGAAATTGGCATGAAGGCTGGCAACCGTCGCAATGGATTCGGCGGCTTCGAGGCCGTGCTCGTTGCGGCGATACCAAGTCTTCACGTTTGGGTTTTCAATCCAGAAGGAATCAAACGTGTAGCCTGTTCCTCCGCGCATGATGGGTATCTTAATCTTTCCGGATTTGATTCCAGGCAAAATCGCGTCCAGATAGTCCCCGGCGGTTGAAATGTGAATCCTGGTTTGAGGATTTACTTGGCGCCACTGTTTTAAAAACTCTTGAGGATATCCCTTGTAGAGAGGCGCCAGGCTGTAGTCTCCGCTGCCCCCGAGCACAAGAATTGGAGCCCCGGCCGGGATAGTTTCTCGTTTTTTCTTCAATTCCCCTTCAAGCTGCCGAAGCTGATCCGCGGTCAACGGCGTTTGCGTGCGGAACAATGGGCCGAACTCTGCATAGCTGCCCGGACACAAGGCGAGGATGCGGGAGCCATCCGGCGACTCAGCCCAGTGGATGGTGCTGCCGGTCTTATTCATCCGCGTGTAAACCATGGCTTCGAGTCCCAGCCCAGCGCAGAGTTGGCCCATTTGATCGTGCGTGCCGCACACGTCGATAGTCCATGCAAAACGCGGGCTAGCGCCCATCACCTGCTCCTGCCAGCGAAGCCCTTCAATGCCCTCCTTGATCAGCGCCTCGCCACCCGAGAGATTAATGGTCATTTCCAGGAAGGTCGCATTGACCAACTCCACGCGCCCCTCTTCGGCCCGGCGCTTGATTTCCGGAATGCGCTGCGGCTGGAAATTCAGAATGGCGATCATGTTGTCACATTCCGAAAGGACGAATTTATAGGTAGGGTCGTCGCGGACGCGGTCGAGGTGGTCCAGATAACTGTTGCAGCAGTAGACACGCTCCGCCGAAAACGTATCAAGCCAGCCACAACTCGCCGGATGAAAGTTGGGGACGATATAGGCCTCCGCAGGCGCGTCGGCGGATGACCCACGCGGTCCCTGACAGGAAGCTAGCGCCAGACTCCCCAATGCGCCCCCTGCGATACTCGTCAGAAATTTGCGGCGGCTGATCGCCCGCTTCGACTTTATCTTCATAACCCAAGGCTCCCACGATGATTTCAGGCCGGCCGGAACGGACGGGCTTCAGAGTCTGTGTGACAACTACGATCTTGACACATAGGTATAATGCGGGTGAAGGAGATCCGCACATGAAATTTCTGGATTACAGTCCCGATCAAGGCTACTTGTTGCCGCCCACGGTGGAGTCTGTACTGGGCGAGAAACATCTTTGTTTTTACGTGCGCCGGATGGTGGAAAAATTGGACCTGAGCGCCTTCGCGTCGGATTACGGAGAAGAAGGGCGCCGGGCGTATCATCCGGCGCTGATCGTAGGCGTGTGGTTGTACGCCTATGCGCTGGGGATCACGAGTTCGCGGCGGCTGGAGCAGCGGGTGCGAGAGGACTTGGCATTCCGCTACTTGGCGGCCGGGACGCAGCCGGATCACTGGACGCTGAATGAGTTTCGTCGTCGGCACCCGAAGGCGCTGAATGATTTGTTCACGCAAGTGATGGAGCAGGCGCGGCGAGCGGGGCTGATGCGGCTGGGGCATGTGGCGATCGACTCGACGCGGGTGAAAGCGAACGCTTCGCCGAACCGGGTGGAGAGCGAAGAGAAGCTGCGGCGGGAGCGGACGCGAGTGCGGCGGCAGATTCGAAAATGGCAGCAAGCCTGCAACGCGGAAGACCCGAACGAGGGCGCGGGGGTGGAATTGGCCCAGCAGGAGTGCGCGCGCTTGGAGCAGCAGTTGGCCGGGATTCGGCCGCGGCTGGAGCGGCTGAAGAAGAGCGGGCTGAAGCGGCGCTCGGAGACGGACCCCGACAGCCGGTTTCTGAAGGAGCGCAAGGGATTCACGCTGGGCTATACGGTGACGATCGCGGCCAACGAGGATCACCTGATTGTGGAGCAGCGGACGACGCAGGCGGCCACGGATAACGCGGCGCTGGGGCCGATGGTGGAAGCCATCGAGCAACGCTGGGGCGAAGCGCCGGCGCAGGTGAGCGCCGACAGCGGCTTCTTTGCGATCGAAGTGTTGCAGAAATTGGCGGAGCGGAAAATCGACGCGTATGTGCCGGATTCGAACCTGGGGCGGGTGCTGAATCGGGGCGGCGGGCGACTGCGGGGCCGGGCGGTGCATCCGGTGCACCGGCGGATGCGGCAGAAGTTGCGCAGTGCGGCGGGACGAGCGATCTATGGGCGGCGCAAAGGGTTGATCGAGCCGGTGTTGGGAGTGCTGAAAGAGCAACGCGGGATGCGGCAATTCCGGCGGCGGGGATGGGAGAAGGTAGCGGTAGAAATTGCCCTCGCCG
>JBOGJY010000064.1:0-2603 GCA_050745325.1 Terriglobia bacterium | reverse complement strand
AGACGGCTGTGCTTTTCGCAGGGCTGTTCGCGCACGGCGTAACCTCTGTCCACGAACCGCTCGCCACGCGCGACCACACGGAAATTGTGCTCGAACAGATGGGCGCCTCCATTACACGCAACGAGGGAACAATCTCGGTCACAGGTCCGGCGCGCCTCAAGGGTTTTAGCGGCGCAGTTCCGGGCGATATTTCGTCAGCGGCGTTTTTCCTTGCCGCCGCGCTGATGATTCCCGGATCGCATCTTGTGCTGCAAAACGTGGGACTCAATCCCACGCGCGCAGCCATCGCCGGTTTGCTTTCGTCCATGGGAGCGCGCCTCGAAACCGTAAACCAGCGGACGGTCAATGGCGAGCCCGTGGGCGATATTGAAATATGGAATAGTGCTATCGAAGGCGGTGAAATTCCAGCAGGCTTAATTCCAAATCTTATTGACGAGCTGCCCGTGCTCGCGGTGCTGGGCGCTCAAACCCGGCGGGGTATTTCCTTCCGCGGCGCTTCAGAACTGCGCGTCAAAGAGAGCGACCGGCTGGCCGCCGTGGCCGCAAATCTGCGCAAGATTGGCGCCGAGGTGGAGGAATTTCCCGACGGCCTGTGCGTGGCGGGACAACAGACATTGCGCGGGGCCGAAGTCGAAAGCTATGGCGACCATCGCATTGCCATGGCGTTTGCCGTGGCCGGGCTTGCCGCCCAAGATGGAATTAAAATCCACGGCGCCGAATGCGTGAACATCTCGTTCCCCGAATTCTTTGAGATGCTCCAGCAAGTGACCGAGCGCGGGTAAAAGCCGCAAAAGCAAAAGAGCCTCTCGCAAAGAATACGCAAAGTAACAGCCTCTTAATTTCTATTTCTTTGCGGACCTTTGCAGCTTTGCGTCTTTGCGAGAGGCTTTTGTTTTGCTCAGGATGACAACCCTATTGGGTTATTCAACAAACTGCATAAAAGACTATTCCACCACACCACGGTAAACTCTGCGCCAGTTAGAATGACGCGAATGAACCGCTGGCGTCATCAACTGCACCTGGGTTGCGTCCTTCGACGCCGCTCCCGGGGCCGCTGAATCTTCACGCACCAGATGAATCGTTCCGTAAGTTGTATTCAGTCTGATTTCCGGCCCGCCGCTGCCGAGAACGCCTTTGATGTACGGCTGATCCCCTTGCGTACTAACTGCCAGTCCGGGAGCGTTGAAATCCGAGCTGACCTGTCCGTGTTGCGAGGAAGCGTCCAGCGTAAAATGGCTTGACGAAGGCAGGTTCAGCACAATGTCACCCTTGCGCGCATTCACTTCAATTGGATAGGCGGGTGAGCCGGCGGGCTGAAGACTGATGTTGCCGTTCTCGTCTGAGATAGTCACGCTCTGCCGGAAGTCGCGGATGCTGATATCTTTCTGGCGCGTGGCTACCTGGAGTGGCCCATCGAGGCGCGCGACCTCAATTGAACCCATCTCCATGCTCACTTCACCGGGGAGCTTGCCGGCGGTAAGATCGGTGCGCGACGACTTGAAATGGACGCCGTGGGCGAGATTGGCGAACCGAACGGACCCGGTGAACTCGCCTTGGATGGTCACGGCGCCTGAGACGTCCGCGATCTCAACATCGCCACCGCTCCCGCTGACATCCACATCGCCTGTTACCTGGCGGACTTCGGTAGCCCCACCCGATTTCTCCACGCGCACCAGCCCCTTGAGGCCCGAGGCGTGGACGTCTCCCCCATTCGAGGTGAGGTCCTGAGCGCCTTCGAGGCCGCTGACGAGAATATCTCCGTGATCGGTTGAAATCTGCGCCGCCGTCGCCACGGGCGCCCGGATGGTCCAATCGAGCCGCACGTTCGCGCCGCCGTCGGGCAGCGCGTCGAGATTCGGCTGAATCTCTTCGCGCGCGTTGGTGGCCGCCATCTTGATATTGATCTGTTTAAAAATCCGGTTGGCGTCTTCCTGGTTTTGCGCACGGATGGTCTCCTTCACCACCGCGCTCACGGCCGGGGTGTCCGCGCCTTCAAGCATCACGTCGCCGCGCTGGTTCGCAACCACAAGCTGGGATTTTCCCGTCACTTGATGCGTGAGCGTCTGGGTATAAGTGTAGGAGCGGACGAAGGGATTGTCCCACGGGTCCCAATGAATGCCCAACTCGGTGCGCCATTGCTGCCACGGGCTGAGCACCACGCGCGAAATAACGGTGCCGAGAATCAAAACTAGCAAAAGAAGGATTACTTCCGTGCCTGAGAACAGGGGCGGCGCCACCGTCTGTGGGTGCATCCGGGCAACGATGAAATCAATGAGCTTGGAGAGTCCCCAGATGATGATGAGAACGGGCCAATACCGGGCGAGGATGTGCCACGGATGGACCTTCGGGTTGAAGTTTTGCTCGAGGAAGACGATTCCAACCGCAATCAGAATGAGCGCCCAGAAGAACGATCCCCGCCGGTAATAGTAAGAACTCATGTTTTTGTCCCTCCTTCAGCCGTTTTCTAATCTTCGAGTTGTAGCGGCGGCGGCGCTGTCGGTTGTCACCCCTCACCCGGCTCGCTTCGCTCGCCACCCTCTCCCCTGTGGGGCGAGGGCTGTCATCCCATTTGCTTTTTCAACCCTCGCCCCACAGGGGAGAGG
>JBOGJY010000063.1:0-2416 GCA_050745325.1 Terriglobia bacterium | reverse complement strand
AGCCTGTCATGCTACGAATCATAGGAAAGAAGCTTTCAGCAATCAGCCTTCAGCTTGATGAGGCGGTGACTCATCTCATCGGATCGTTCACCACCGCGAAGCGGTTGAACATAAATGGTCGTGGGTGAAACCCACGGAATGTGAATCACGGACATCCCCCTTGCAACCCCGAAGGGGTTGAACACCGCCAGACCAACCCTCATCGCGGACAGCCGGGCGTTTTTTACGGTTCCACGTCGGCAAATTGCAAGTCGTGCAACCTCTGGTAAATACCACCGCTCGAAACAAGATCCTCGTGGGTTCCAATCTCGGAGACGCACCCGCGGTCGAGCACCACAATCCGGTCGGCGCGCCGGACGGTGGAGAGCCGGTGCGCGATGACGAGCACAGTGCGGCCCGCCATCAAGTTGGTAAACGCCTTTTGCACGAGCAGTTCGGACTCCGTATCCAGCGCGGAAGTGGCCTCATCCAGGATCAGGATAGGCGAGTTTTTGAGCAGCGCGCGGGCAATGGCAATCCGCTGCCGCTGGCCGCCGGAAAGCCGCTGGCCCCGCTCGCCAATGATGGTGTCGTAGCCCTCCGGCATTTCCATAATGAAGTCGTGCGCAAGCGCGGCCCGCGCCGCTTCCTCCGCCGCCCTCCGGCCGACGGAGCTTTGCCCGTAGGCGATATTCTCGAAAACCGTATCGTTAAAAAGCACGGTTTCCTGGGTCACAATACCGATCTGCGAGCGCAATGATTTAACCGTAACATCACGAAGATCGTGGCCATCGAAGAGAATGCGTCCGCGCGTCACGTCAAAAAACCGTGGAATCAGGTTGGCCAGGGTGGTTTTTCCCGCTCCGCTCGATCCAACAATCGCCACCACCTCGCCTTTGCGGATTTTCAAATCGACGCCCTGGAGAATCGCGGCGTCTCCGTAGCTGAACTCAACGTCCGCGAAGACAAGGTCGCGCTTGAAGCCACTCAGCGTAACGGCGCCCGGCTTTTCAACCACCTCGGATTGGATGTCGAGCGTTTCGAACACGCGCTCCGAGGCGCCCACGGCAAGCTGAAGAGCATTGTTTACGCTGGTCAGCCGCTTGATCGGCTCATACATCTTAATCACCGCGTAGAGAAACACCGCAAAGCTGCCGAGCGTCTGGGCGTGGTGCACAATCTCGTTGCGCGCGTATAGCAATAGGGCCGCGATGGTGATCGACCCCAGCAGCTCCATGAGGGGCTGGGTTAAAGCATGGGCTCGCACCCAGCGGAGGTTCACTTTCAGCAGGCGGCGCGTGGCAGTCTTGAATTTGCCGCCCTCAAACTCCTCCATGCCGAAGGCTTTTACGATGCGGATGCCGCTGAACGTCTCCTGCAGGATGTTGGTGATATCCGCCATCTTATCCTGGCTCTTTCGGCTGTGTTTGCGGATGTAGCGGCCGATGTTGGCGGAGGGGAAAACCACAAAGGGTATGAGGATGAGCGAAACCAATGCGAGCCGCCAGTCGACGACAAAAATCACCACGAGCAAGCCGATGAGTGAAAAAGACTGCTTGAGAAAAGCGGCGGTGACGTTGGAGACGGCATCCTGGATGCGCTCGATATCGTTCATCACCGTGGACATCAACTGGCCGGTGGAGTTTTGGGTGAAGAAGGCCATCGACTGCCGGATGATTTTGGTGTACAGCATGTCGCGCATGTCGCGCACCACGGACTGGCCGATGAAATTTACCGAATAGGTGCCAAAATAGGCGCAAATTCCCTTAATCAGCGTCACGCCCACCAGAGCGATGGCAATAGCGGTAAGCGGGTCCCGAATGTTGCCCGGCAGGAAATCCTGAAGATAAACAGCGTGATGGTGAAACGGCAGATTGAAGAGAAGGACGGGCCCAGTCGAGTGGCCGCCCTCGAGCACGCGGTCAAAGATCGGCTTGATGAGCAAAGCGTAGATGGCTTCACTCGCGCCGACAACCGCCATGAGCAGAATGGCTACGGCGAAGAGCGGGGAGTAAGGCTTGGTGAGGCTCACCAAGCGTCTTTGTGCATTCATACGAAAAGACTTTAACCGGGCTGGTCGAAAAACGCTAATGCTATCTTATGCGCCGCTGGTTAGTGTCTCAGCTTTGATGTAGAGGCGGCTTTATGCCGCCACAATATGGCGGGGTAACCCCGCCGCTACACCCGAAACTGCGATACTGCCTGCCGCTGAGGTCGAGCGCGGCTCTTGCGACCCACCGGCCTCAATTGCCGAGGGTCAGCGATAGGGGGGCTTTCAGAGTGAAATTAAGCTCAGTTTCAGAGGGCAGTGTCACCTGCTGGCCGCGCGTGGCCGTCTGATCGACGGTACCTGCGGCCCCGCCAATGGCCGCGCCAATACCCGCGCCCTTGCCGTGACCAATCACGGCGCCGAGGAGCGCGCCGAGCGCCGCCCCGC
>JBOGJY010000062.1:0-9088 GCA_050745325.1 Terriglobia bacterium | reverse complement strand
CGGGGAAGAGACAGCCGCAAGAGCGAGATGGAGATTTTGAGGTTTACCTGATGCGGCACGGTGTCGCGGCTGACCGCGAACCGGGCGGCTCGTCGGATGACGCCAAGCGCCCATTGACACTGGAGGGCAAGCTGAAGCTGCGCGCCATCGCCAAGGGTCTCAAGCGCCTCGGCGTCGAATGGGATTGGATTGTCACGAGCCCCCTCAAGCGCGCCATAGAAACGGCCGACGTGGTGGCGGAGGAACTCGAAATGGCCGCGCCGAGGGACCTTTGCGAGGCGCTCGCGCCGGGCGATGGCTCAGCGCAAAAACTTTTTTCGTTTCTCGCGCAGCATCCGGAGCGGTCCCGCGTGCTGCTGGTCGGCCATGAGCCTTCGCTGAGCGAGCTGGCCTCGGAGTTGATGGGCGCGAATCACGCCGCCCGCCTGGCTTTCAAAAAGGGTGGGTGCTGTTTGATCGCGTATGATGAATCTCCATCCGCGAAGGCGCCGGGGCTGCTGGCCTGGTGGCTTACTCCTCGGCTGCTGCGCAAGCTTGGCGCGTGATATGAGATTGATGAGATCGGCAAGATTCCCTGCGCCGCTACAGCCCCGCGAGTTAATGGGATAGAATTTCGACGGGATGGTCTTTCTTCAGTTCCGCCAGCCACTGGTCAAGAAGCTGGTTGATGTTCTTCTGCGTAAGAATCTCACGAATCTCATTTTGAACATCTTTAAGCGCGGGCGGGGCGCCTTTGCCCGCGCGGACGTAATCCGGCAGGAAAGTCTGTTGATAATAGCTCTCAATCTCCTGGGCGCCTACCGCGGCGGACGGACGCAGTTGCTGGCTGGTCATTTCCATAATTTTGCTTTGTTCTTTGAAACGGTCCATCAGCTCCTGCTCGCTCATTCCGAGCTTATGAATGGCGGCTTGGAAGGCCACGCCGTCTTTGAATTTCCGGCGAAGGTCCGCCATTCTTTCCGCCGCCTGGTTGTCAATAGCCTTCTGGTCGAAGCGGTATCCTTCGAGCGCCTGTGCGAGCAGCGTTTGGTCGATCACCCTTGACTGAACGCTTGCCATCACTGACGCTGACGCGGGCGCCGCCGGCGCTTGCCCGGCTGAGAGAAGAGTTTCGATCTGGTATTCCTGCTGAACATCCCTTTGGGTTACCGGGACACCGCCGACCGACGCCACGACCTGGTCGAGCGTCGTCACCGGCGCCTCGCTTTGGCTTCTGGATGGCGCAGCAAGAAACACGGCGCTCCATGAGACAACCATTGCGATCCGGAAAAACGCACGTCTGAGATGCCACGCGAATCCGCAGAGGCGAGGTGGAGAATGGACGGGTGCGAGTTTAGCTTGGTGTAGCGTCAGAAGCTTTGTCCTATGCTGATGAAATACTGGAACGCGGGTAACCGCAGCGTTTGCGCCGGCCCCGTTGGTGGGGCAATCTCGTACCGGGGCGTGTTCAGCCCGTATGAAAGATCCAGCCGGATCGGTCCGATCGGCGTTTTATACCGGAAACCAACCCCCATCGCGTCGACGTCGTAATTCGGGTCGGTGGGCGAACTCTGAACGAATTTAAGCAGCCGCATTTCGCTGAGACTGGAGAACACGTTGCCGGCGTCATTGAAAAACACCACACCGTAACGTCCTCCGCGAAAGGGCATTCGCAGCTCGAGAGAATTGACGAAGAGCGCGTTGCCGCCCACGGGGTATCCAGTGGCTACGTCGCGGGGCCCCGCTTGGTTGAGTGAAAAGGCGCGCAGCGAGTCGCTACCCCCGGCAAAGAACCGCTCGGCGAGAGGAATCTGGTTGGCAAAGAGCGATCCTGGGGTGGCGATCTGCTGCAAGGGGCCATAGGTCGATTCGACCCCAAACTGCGTGTTGCGGGCGAAGATCAGATGCTGCGCGAAGCGGTGATAGGTGGAATTCTGGCCCAAAAATCGCACAAAATTCGACTCCGAGCCCAACCGCGTGGTCGAGATGCTGGCGTCGAGCAGCGAATAGGAGCCGCGCGTCGCGTCCGCAGGATCGTCGCGGGTGTCGTGAATCAGGGTGGTCTCAAAGCCGGCGTCCCGCACCGGCTGGCTCACCAGCGGGATTTCCTCAGCCGCAAGATGCACGTCGTAAAGAGTAACGCGCCGGTAATTGTAGCGGCCAAGCAGAAACGTAGTGGCGCTCAGTTGCTTTTCCAAAGTCAAAGAAGCCTGCTCGAGCCGCGAGGTAAACGTCAGCACGTCACGCGTTTGATATCCGAGCAGATCAACGTGGAGAGACAACGAAGGCCGGTTGAGGAAGTTGGAAAAAAGGTAGCTCGTTTCCGCTCCGGTCTCGAGGTCTGAGACTCTGCCGCGAAATGAAAATGTCTGATTGCGTCCCCCGACGTTGATCCGTGTGGCGCTGAGAGAGAGCCGGGGGCTGGCGTTAAACTGCCCCGCTGGCTGATTGCCTCCGAGGCGTTGTACGTCGATCCCAAACCCGTAGCCGAGTGTCCAGCGATCCGCTTCTTGGACATTCACCAGGACGGTTTTGCTGGCCTCAACGCCAGCCGGATTCAGAGGCGAGATTTGAACCGAATTAAAGAGGCCCAGGTCATACAACTTGCGCTGCGATTCATACACCTGCGTCTGGCTAAGCGGATCGCCCGGTTTGAGCGTGATCTGGCGGTTGATCACCCCGGCGCGAGTGTGCTGGTTGCCGAGCACGACGACGCGGTCAATCATTTGGCGGGCGCCCGGATGGATTTCATAGTTTACGTCAACCTGATGATTTGCCAGCTTCGAGATTTGCGGCGCCACGGAGGCTTCGTTGAAGCCGTGGTCACCAAAATAGGTGAGGATGGCGTCCCGGTCTTTGTTGATGATTTGTGGAGAGTAGGGGCGTTCGGGCAACGCCTGCAGGCGAGAACGGAATTGCTGCGTGTCATTTGGGCTGGCCCCGTGAAACGTCAGATTGCGAACACGAGTCACCGGGCCCTCGGCGACGGCAAACGTCACCGCCATCTCCCCTTCGGTCATATATTGTCGGGGTGTGATGCGCGCTTGTAAGAACCCCCTTGATTGATAGTAATCCGTGAGCGTTCTCACATCCGTGCTGAGCATCTGCTGGCTGAATATCCCGTGCGGATGGGTAAGAAATTTCTCAGTTTGAATGGTCACGAGGGGCGTGAGCTCGTCCGATGAAATGCTGCGATTGCCCTTGAAGTCAAAACTTTCGAACGCATCCCGCCGCCCAAGGTCAACCGCATAGGTGATGTCCGTTTCGCCCGGATGCGTGATGCGCCGCCACTTCGCTTGCGCGGAAAAATAGCCCTTGCGCTCAAAGTAATTGGCGAGGTCCTTTGCCCCCGCGTCGAGTGAGAGGTCATCCGTGAGGCCTTCTACGAAGAGTACGGGCAGGGTCTTTGCGATTTCGGACGCTGACATCCGCGCGCCTTCCACGTGAATGCGGACTACAGGGCCGGGATTGATTTTGACCGTAAGCCGGACGGTGCGGGTCTTCGCGTCGTAGACGGCGCTATCCTCGTTCGCCACGATTTCGAGAAATCCACGCTTTGCATAAAGCCTGCGGATTTCGTACAGCCCATGCTGCACCTTGGCAGGGTTCAGGACCGTTCCGCGCCGCCAGCCGGCGGCGGATTGAAGGCGGACCGCGGTGAAGTCCGCTCTCCCCAAAAATTGTACGTCACTGAGTTTTGCCGGCAGACCGGGATCAACGGTGAAGGCAATGTCAGCCACTTGGTCTGATGGATTGCGCGCGACTGAGTAATGAATTTGAGCGCGATAGTAGGAACTCGACTTGAGGAGCGACTGCATGTTTTGGGTTGACGTCTCTAAAACCTGGGGCGCGAGAGGCGCGCCCAGGCGCAGCCTCGCGCTGCTCAGGAGCGCCGGAACAGACAACGCTTTCGATGTCTCCCGCACCCCAACCCTTCCGATGAAAAAGCGCGATTTGCCAGTGAAAATAAGGTCAACGCCGCCATCATCAGCGGCCGCGTCGGCGCTCAGGGTCAGGAACCGGCCAGTGGCGTAGAGGTTCTTCAGGCTTTGATCCACTGCGGCGGCGTCGAGAGGCGCGCCGGTTTTCTGGGTGATCTGCGCGGTAAAGCTCGAAATGCTGAGGGATGAATCTGCGCGCAGGTCGATGCGCCTGACCACTTTTCCCCAGAGGTCAGGCGTTGCTTGCGCGGCGGCGAACGGCGCAGAGCAAAGGGTGGAAATGAGAACGCACCACAAAGCCGCGATCGGGAGACGGAGCGATAAGCGGACCGGCGATCGCAAGAGCGCAATGCTCGCGCGCGGGATTGTGGTAGCTGCGTCCCTGGCCGCGCGGCAGGTCAAGCCCGCTTTCATCCTCACCATGACTCTTCCCAACAAACGCCGCTCCCTATTCGAAGTTTACAGGAGGGTGGGAGCGGCCTCCAAGGTTCTTCTTGAGTAAACAGGCGCACTTTGAGGTCCGGGCGTGCCATCAGGCGCTACGCCAAAGCTGCGAAAGACAATTTATGGCTGTGATTCGAAGGCGGCGGAGCGCCGGAAAAGATCGATGCCAAGCTACGCGAATGCCCCGGCGGCCGGCAGGAGAATGAGCCGTTCGCTCTGGCGTTCTATAGGTTCTGCCGGTGAGGTTGCTTACGGCGTGGCGGAGTTTCCCGCTGCTTCTGCTGATGAAAAAACTTGCCAGTGGAAGACCCAGGCGTCTTCCATGTATTTTTGCATGTAGTCCCAGCCGTGGTTGCCGGAACGCAGCGCGAAAACGTGGGGGAAGTCGTGCTGGTTAAGGATCCCATCGAGCGCCTCGGCGCCGGTTTCGAATCCGTAACGGTCGTCCGTGCCGCAATCGAAGTAGATTTTTAAATTGGGAAATTTCGACGGATCGCTGGCGAGCGTGAGCGGGTTGTTGGAGTCCCAGTACGCGCCATTGGGTGGATTCCCAAACACGCGCTCGAGAAGGCGGATGTAGAATCCCAGGCGTCCTTCGGACGGTAGAGGATTGGGAAATTTGGCCACCAAAGCGGCGCCTTGGGCGCTGACGGATCCAAAGATGTTGGGATGGCGCATAGCGAGGTGCAACGCTCCGTAGCCGCCCATCGAAAGGCCGCTGATACCGCGCGCGGCAGGCGTATCGATTGTCCGGTACTTGCTATCGATATACGGGACCAATTCCTGCATAAAGAAATCTTCGTAACGGTCTTTTCCGTCGTAGGAGTTTACGTAGAATGAATTGCCGCCGTCGGGCAAAATGACGATGAAAGGCCCAACCCGGCCATTCTTCAATAGGTTCTCGAAAATGTCCTTTCCACCGTTTTCGTCCCAGGCATGGTAGTGTTCGAACAACCCATGAAGGAAATAAAGCGTGGGATAACGCTGGCTTGATGACGCGTAACCCGCAGGGAGGTCCACGCAATAGCTCACATCCCGCGCAAGAATTTTGCTGCTGATGGCGGCGCATTCGAGCGTCGTCATGCTGGAAGGGGGCGCAGCCGCGGCGGAGCAACCAAGGAATAACGCCGCGCCAAGAGCAGCCAGCCATCTGCGGGTTAAATTTGCTCGCTTCAGAGGGCCAACGAAGGTGTGTTCCATGGGTCAGCGTGATGAAGAACTTTTGCTCTTGTCTGTCTGAACGTAGATATAAGTCTTCCCACTTTTCGTAGTGGCTCCCGCGGCGGCGCCCACCGCCTGTCCGCTGGCGTTTCCCTGCCCGAGAGCGCCCATTACATCACCGTGTACATTTTTTAAGGCAGACCGCTTTGGGCTTTTCGAAGACTCGACCAGCAAGCCATCAGCGAGCCCAGCGCCTTCGGGGGCTGCCTGGAATTCCGTCACCGTGGAACCGGATGAGGGAACGGTGGCTTTTACCGCGCCTTTCGTGGATTTAGTTTCCGGGCGAACATCCTTGGCCAGCGCCTCTGGATTAACAACCGTCAGGCTGCTCAACTTCGCGGCCTCTCGGGACACTGCCTTGGTCTCAGGGGTCTTTCCCGGCTCATTTGCATTCGAGGTGGGCCGTGGTGACGGAGCCCGGGATG
This sequence comes from Terriglobia bacterium, assembly GCA_050745325.1. Classification (GTDB taxonomy): domain Bacteria; phylum Acidobacteriota; class Terriglobia; order UBA7540; family UBA7540; genus RH2-MAG17b. The sequence goes on along the minus strand of JBOGJY010000062.1, from coordinate 3,078 downwards.
TGCTTTGCGGCGGCGCTTGGGCGAGCGCGACCACCGTGGCGGCCATAACCACAGTGAGAGCGCGCAATAAAGCTCTGGCTGATCGCATCATAACAAGGGTGACCCTTTTCCGTGTTGACCCAGGAGTCCATGCAGCCTGGGGATTCCCAGCGGCAGGCCGCGAACGTTATTGTGGACCGGCGGCTGCGCCCGCGTCAAGAAGGATTCAGGTTGTGGAGCCGTCTGAATAACCGCGCTAAGACGGTTCGCGCAAGACGCGGTGGGCGCCTGGGCGGCTGCGGCCATTTGACGGTTCATAGCGTCCTTTAATATAGCCAAGACTCCGGGAAAGGCCTGCTGCCGCCTGCATCACCGACCGTCCGGCCGAGGGGACTCCCCCGGCGTTTAACCGGAAAGCCGCGCCGGCGATGCTGATTGCCGCGATGGCTTTTCCGGTGTGATCGAAAACCGGCGCGGCGACGCATTTGAGCCCTTCCTCGTACTCTTCCTCGTCAACGGCGTAGCCTCTTTCCCGAACCTTTTGCAGCTCGGCTTTGAGCGCGCGGGATCGCGTGATGGTGTTCCGGGTATAGCCTTTCAGGCCTTGCTGGCGGATCATCGCGTCGACTTCCCCCTCGGGCAAAAAGGCAAGCAACGCCTTGCCGAGGGAAGAGCAATGCGCCGGCGTCTTGCGCCCAACCGTCGCGGGTGTGCGAAGCGTATGGTGGCCTTCAACGTTGGCGATCGAAAAAACTTCGCCATCGCGCAGAATGCCCACGTGAGCGGTTTCGCCGCTCTCCTGGCTTAATTTCTCAAGGTGAGGGCGGGCAAGCTCGGGAAGATCGCGCCGGGTGGCCACGCGCATCCCGAGTTCAAGCAGCTTGGATCCGAGAAGGTACTTTCCACTGGCGGCGTCTCGTTCAACATAGCGATGGCGTTCGAGGATCTTCAGCAGGCGGTGGGTGGTGCTCTTGTGCAAAGCGAGCGTCTCAGTAAGCTCTCCGAGGCTCTGATCCTTGTTGTTGCGAGCCAGGACGTCCAGGAGCGTAAATACACGATCGAGAACCTGAGCCCGGTAAATGGGTTCGGCTTTACGGGGCTGGCTTGTCATATGGGGCACCGTATCACTAAAATGGTAGTTCCTGACGCTGCCCTTCTGCAAGCGTCCTCAGTGGTCTATTGCGAAGGAAGACGGTTTGATCGTGCGCTTTGAGGCCTATGCCCCTTCAGTCGAACCGGCAACGAGGTGTCCGTCCCGGCGCCGTAAACAGGCCGCTGAAGGAGAGATTACAAGATTTGAGTCCAAATTGCGAGTATGAAGAAGACCTCACCTTTTTGCTTCTCAACGATCATAAAACTCTTAACACGCGCTGGCTTTTCCGGAGGTGAAGCGCTGAAAGCGGAGCGTTTGCCGGGAATCTCAGCAAAAAAGGAACGCATATGGGGCTAGACGCCAAACCTTCCATCGGGCGGCGGGAATTTCTCAAAAAAACCGCAATGCTCGCGGGTGGCGCGAGCATTGTGAGCTCGGCGAGCGCGGCTGCCACAAGCCGCGCTGTTTCCATCGTCACTGATCCGGAGGATTCGCTAGCCTCGCAACCGACCGTGCACTGGGCGGTGGGGGAGCTTAAGCAGTCGCTTGCGTCGCGCGATGTTCAAGTGCGGTCTTATGAAAGGATTGAGCAGGCGAATGCCGGCGATCTATGCATTGTGGTTGCTGGCGCCCAATCCGCGCAGGCGCGGGGATTATTGAAGCGAGCGAGAGTCTCGACCCCGGCAGCGCGGGAATCTCTCGCGATTGTGCCTGGGAAAGCGGATGGAAGGGTTGTGTTGCTGGTTTGTGGCGCCGACGCGCGAGGCTTGGTTTACGCGCTGCTCGAGATTGCGGATTGCGTGCATTGTGAGCGCGGCGCAATTGCCGCTCTTGAGGCGCAAAAATCCATCGTCGAGCGGCCCGCCACTGTTGTCCGGTCCGTAGACCGCTGTTTCGTAAGCGACGTTGAAGACAAACCCTGGTATAACGACCGTTCCATGTGGCCGCCCTACCTGACGATGCTTACCGCCCAGCGATTCAACCGTTTCACTCTGAGTTTTGGTATTGGCTATGATTATCCCCATCCGGTGAAGGACGCCTATCTGTATTTTGCTTATCCCTTCTTGCTTGCGGTTCCTGGATACAATGTTCGCGCGGTGGGTCTCCCGGATGCGGAACGCGACCGGAACCTCGAAATGCTCCGCTTCATCAGTGGCGAAGCCGCGGCCCGTGGATTGGATTTCCAACTGGGTTTGTGGACTCATGCGTATCAATGGCCAAAGGGTTCGGACGCCAACTATACAATCGAAGGGCTCACGCCGGAAACCCACGCGCCCTACTGCCGGGATGCGCTGGCCGCGGCGCTTAAAGCGTGCCCTGGCATTAACGGACTGGCTTTGCGCATTCATGGCGAAAGCGGTATTCCTGAGGGAAACTTCTCGTTTTGGCAGACGCTTTTTGAGGCTGTTACCCAGTCAGGCCGCAAAATTGAACTCAACCTTCATGCCAAAGGCATGAGCCAACGCATGATTGCCATTGCTTCGGCTACCCGTATGCCCGTTACCATTGCGCCCAAATATTGGGCAGAGCACAGAGGGCTGCCGTATCAACCGTCTTCAATCCGCCAGATGGAAATGCCGCCCCGCGATCATCAGGAAAAGGGGTTTTTCCAGCTCAGTTCAGGAGCGCGAAGGTTTCTCCGTTATAGCTATGGTGACTTGCTGAAGCGGGATCGAAACTACGGAATTATCTTTCGCATCTGGCCGGGAACGCAGCGGTGTCTCCTGTGGGGTGACCCGGTGATGGCGGCTGGGGATGCGCGCGCCGCAAGCTTTTGCGGCAGCCTCGGCATGGACCTTATGGAGCCACTTTCTTTCAAGGGGCGGCATGGGTCGGGCTTGCCCGGCGGCCGGTGCGCTTATGCCGACTCTTCTTTGAATCCCAAATACGATTGGGAAAAATTCCTCTATTCGTATCGTGTGTGGGGGCGTCATCTTTACAATCCAAATGCCAATCCCGATGTGTGGCGCCGGTTTCTCCGCAAGCAGTTCGGCCCCGCAGCCCCG
>JBOGJY010000061.1:0-6157 GCA_050745325.1 Terriglobia bacterium | reverse complement strand
GGCGACGTTCCGCGCGAAGCGGGCTTGAGCTCATCGGCGGCGGTTGAAATCGGCGCGGCGGCGTTTTGGAAAAAACTGATGAATCTGCCCGCTGATCCGGTTTCGCTTGCCAAGCTTGCGCAGACGGCCGAGAATGACTTCGTGGGCGTTCCCTGCGGCATCATGGATCAGTTCGTTTCCGCGCTCGGACGCAAGGACCATGCGCTTTTCCTCGATTGCCGCGACCTTAGCTACCGGCACGTCCCGCTGCGGGCAAACACCAAAATCGTCGTCTGTAATTCAGGCGTCAAGCGGTCGCTCGCGCAGTCCGAGTATGAAATCCGCACGCGGCAGTGCGGGGAAGCGGTCAGGCGCCTGCGCTCCGCAGGCCTTCGGGCCAACTCTCTGCGCGACGTGTCACCCGAGGATCTCGATCAGGCCAGGCGCGCCCTTGACGATGTTTTGCTGCGCCGGGCAAGGCACGTGGTAACGGAGAATGACCGCGTCCTCAAGGCGGTCAAGGCGCTTGAAAGTGATGACCTTGACCGTTTCGGCGAGCTGATGAATCAATCGCACGCGAGCCTTCGCGACGATTACGAAGTCAGCAGCCCTGAGCTTGACGCTTTGGTGGAGATTGCCCAAAAGCAGCCCGGTGTTTATGGCGCGCGGATGACCGGCGCCGGATTCGGCGGCTGCACGGTCAATCTGATGCGCGAGGACGCCGCCGGGCCTTTTGCCGGGGCGATCCGGCAGGGATATCAAAAGGCGCTTGGCCTCGAGGCTGAGGTTTACGCCTTTCAGGCGTCAGACGGAGCGATGACTTCGCTCTGAAAGGCGATGGTTTTGCTCTGAAAGCGGAGGCGGCCGGATGCGCGGGGAGACTGGATCGGTCGGGTTTGGAAGTCAAATCGCGTCCAGTAACTTCCTCAATCCGCGCCGCTGGTCTATCGTCTGGCTGCTCTTTGCCGCGTCGCTGATCAATTATCTCGACCGCGCTACCATCTCAATTTCCCTCCCGCTCATCTCTCACGACCTGCATTTAGGCCCCACCGATAAAGGCGTGCTGCTCTCCGCCTTTTTCTGGTCCTACGCGCTGATGCAAGTGCCCATCGGCTGGTCAGCGGACCGTTTCAACCTGCGATGGCTTTACGCCGCGGCGTTCACCGTGTGGTCGCTCGGACAGGGCCTGGCCGGGGCGGCGAAAACGCTTTCCTTTTTGATTATGACGCGGATCATCCTCGGCGTTGGCGAATCGATTTATCTTCCCGGCGGAACGAAAATTGTAACGCTGCTTTTTCCGCCGGAAAAGCGCGGTTTTCCCTCCGGCATCTTCGATTTCGGCACGCGCTGCGGGATGGCGCTCGGCGGAGTGCTGGTGCCCTTGCTGCTGGTCCATTACGGCTGGCGGCTCAGCTTCGTGATTATTGGGGTGGTGGCGCTGCTTTGGCTGATCCCTTGGCTTGCGATTTCACCCGCGCGCCTCGGCGGCAAAGAGCGTCCGAAAAGAGCGCGGGCAGGCGAGCAAAGCGCCGCCAAGCCGGAATCTCAATTGCCGGCTTCTTCACACCGTTCTCTACCGCTTTCGCGGCTGCTCAACCGCGACCTCATTGGGATCTGCCTTGGCTTTTTCTGCTTCGACTACTACTGGTATCTGCTGGTCACCTGGCTGCCAGACTATCTGGTCACGGTGCGGCATCTCACCGTGCTTCGGGCCGGGATTTATTCGGCGGCGCCGTTTCTCGTCTTTGGCGTAAGCGAGCCCGTGGGTGGATGGATTGCAGACCGGCTGATCCGGCTTGGATGGAGTGAGACCAGAGTCCGTAAAGGCATGGTCACGGTGGGATTGCTCGCCGGGCTGTTTCTTATCCCGGCCCAGCACGTGGCCAGCCCTTCTACCGCCGTGCTGCTGATCATTGCAGCGTCGCTGGTGGGGCTGGCAACCGGGAACTTAATTGTCATCCTTCAGTGCTGCGCGCCACCCGAGGAAGTGGGGCTCTGGACCGGTTTCGAAAATTTGTTTGGAAACATCGCGGGCGTGCTCGCGCCGCTTCTGACAGGAATTCTGATTAGCCGGACCGGCTCCTATTCGCCCGGATTTGACCTCGCGGTCTTCGTGCTTCTTGCGGGCATTGCTTTCTATTGGTTTGTCGTGGGTGAGCTCAAAGTGAAGATCCCTCCCGCCACACGCGAGGCCTAGCAATAGGTTCATGCCGGGTGGCAAGATTCGCCAAGTGTGATCATAGCGTAGGGGCGCTGCTTGCTGCGCCCCTCACCCACCGCTTCGCGGTGGAAGATGCGTAGCCGTGGGTGAAACCCACGGCTACGTGAACCGCGAACATCCCCAACAACCCCAGAGGGGTTGAATACGGTCAGAACAACGCTTCAATTGTTCGGCCCCTTCAGGGCCGGCGACTTTCTACGATCGTGACCGTGGGTTTTACCCACGGCTATTCATGTCGCTCCCCTTCGGGGAGCAGAAGCTACCGGTCTATTAAAAACCGGCGGCCAGAGGCCGCCGCTACAAGAATCTAGTCCGCGTCGCCCGCGTCGAGGAAGGCGCGCAACTTGCGGCTGCGCGAAGGGTGGCGGAGTTTGCGAAGCGCCTTGGCTTCAATCTGGCGGATGCGCTCGCGGGTGACGGCGAAGCTCTGGCCCACCTCTTCGAGCGTATGCTCGCTGCCGTCATCGAGTCCAAACCGCATCTTGATTACTTTCTCTTCGCGCGGCGTGAGCGTTTTCAAGACCGCTTCGGTCTGCTCCTTCAGATTGATATTGATCACCGCCTCGGCGGGTGAAATCACGCCACGGTCTTCGATGAAGTCGCCCAGATGTGAATCCTCTTCTTCTCCAATCGGAGTTTCGAGGGAGATCGGCTCCTGGGCGATTTTCATGACCTTGCGCACTTTGATCACCGGGATATCCATGCGCTTGGCTATTTCTTCCGAGGTAGGCTCACGGCCATATTCCTGCACCAGTTGGCGGGACGTGCGGATGAGCTTGTTGATGGTTTCGATCATGTGCACCGGAATACGGATGGTGCGCGCCTGGTCGGCGATGGCCCGCGTGATGGCCTGGCGGATCCACCAGGTAGCGTAAGTGGAAAACTTGTATCCTCTTCGGTACTCAAACTTATCCACCGCTTTCATCAACCCGATGTTGCCTTCCTGGATCAAGTCAAGAAACTGGAGGCCGCGGTTGGTGTATTTCTTGGCAATCGAAACCACAAGGCGGAGGTTGGCCTCAATCAGCTCGCGTTTGGCTACTTCGGCTTCCTGCTCTCCGGTCACAATGGTCTGCAGGGTGCGCTTCAATTCCGGCGCGCTGACTTCGTAAGACGCCTCAAGCTCTGCAAGGCGCGTCCTTAACTGCTTAACATCCTTGCGCAGGTCCTTAGCAACGGCCGCACGCCCTCCGTCCATGCGCTTTTCGATCCGGTTGAGCTCCCGGTCGACAGGCCGCACGGCCTCCATGGCCGAATAGATCTTGCCGATCAGCCGCTTGTTTTCAAAATGAGTGAACCCGATGGAGCGGATCATTTTGGAGATCAGGATGCGATGGCGGGCCACGGCCAGGCCATAACGCCTCCGGTTATCCAAGTACCTGCGAGTCTCCGGGATCACATCCAGCTTGGCCTTCAGGCTCAGCAGCTTTTTGCGCAGCCGCTCAACCTCACCGAGAGCCGCAACCACATCGCGCAGCCGCGCCTCCACCTTCTCCTCGGTAAGCTCTTCTTCGTTAAAAACCACCACTTCCTTGATGCCGCGCTCCCGCTCCAGCAGGTCTTTGCGCAGCTCAATCATCTCGTGGGTAACCAGCGGCGAGCGCGAAATCGCCTTCAGCACGGCCACTTGCCCGCGCTCGATGCGGCGCGCAATCTCGACTTCGCCCTCGCGCGTGAGCAGCGGCACCGTCCCCATTTCGCGCAGATACATCCGCACCGGGTCGTTCGTCTTATCCATGCCGCCCGGAGTGAGGTCAAGGTCGCCTTCTTCGCTGGAGTCATCGAACTTGACCTCGTCGTCCTTCACCTTGCGCGGAGAATCAAGCACCTCGATGCCCGCGTTGTCGAACATCGTGAGAACGTCTTCCAGCTCTTCGGGGGAATGGACGTCTGAAGGCAGGAGATCATTCACCTCTTCGTAGAGGAGATACCCCTTTTCCTTACCCATGTGGATGAGTTTGTTAACTTGATCGAATTTTTCGTCTAACGCCAACGCCATGACCTCCGGAGGCAGAGCCTTCCCCCGCCTCATCCTGAAAAACTGGAACCGGCGGAATCAGTCTCCACTTCAGGCCCAGACTCTTCGATTTCTGCATTGAGCGAACCTCAAGCGGACTCTTCATCTATTCATATCATGTCACATTCTGTGGATAAGTTCTACACACCCGGCCCTGGTAGTGACTCAGTTTCGGGTGTAGCGGCGGGTTTACCCCGCCATATTGTGGCGGCATAAAGCCGCCTCTACATCAATGAGACACACCCGGCCGCGCAGGCGCCAGGTTGCGCCACCTGCTTCGCCTTGCTGCGGCATGAGCGGAACAAGAAGCGCCGCCAGCATTACTCGCCTGCGCCCAAACCCAAGGCGCTAATCAGCGGCTTGAGGGTCAGCCCCTGGACGATGATCGAAAAGGCGACCACGCCAAACGTCCAAACGGACAGCTCGGAGCGGTACGGAAAGGTTTTTTGCAGGCTCAGGACGAGGGCCAGCGCGAGCGCGCCGCGAAGTCCGCCCCACACCAGCAGATGCTGCCAGCGCGCGGGCGCCTTCATGCTGAAGAGATTGCTGACCGGAGTGAGTGAATAAATCGAGAGCGCGCGGCCGAGAAGCACGGCGGCGATGGCAATGAGCGTCGCAAGCCACGCATGAGCCAGATCGCTGATGCGCACTTGCATTCCGATCAGCAAAAACAGCAAGGAGTTCATGACAAACGCAACGTAATCCCAAAACGCCCAGACCGCGGCCCGCGTGCGGGCGCTCATCCCGGTCCGCGCGCCCCAGTTACCAATCACGATTCCCGCCGTCACAGTGGCGATGATGCCGGACAAATGCAGCGATTGGGCGATGAGGTAAGAGCTATAAGCCAGGATGGCCGTCAGAGTGATTTCGATCCTCGGCTCGTCGATCCTCTGCGTCACCTTGGTGAACAGATATCCCATCAATAGACCCAGAATCACCGCCCCGGTGACGACAAAGAAAAACCGGGCGACGCCTTCTGCTACGCCCAATTTCCGGGAAGTGACTCCGGCGAGCAGCACTCCAAAAAGCGCCACGGCCGTGCCGTCGTTAAAAAGGCTTTCTCCCTCCAGGATCATGGAGAGCCGCTTGGGGACGCCCATTTCCTTGAAAACGGAAATAACCGCGACCGGATCGGTGGCCGAGATAATCGAGCCGAAGAGAAGCGCGATCATCACCGGAATCCCGAAGACCCAGTGGATTGCGAACCCGCTGATCAACGTCGCAGCCAGAACTCCAACGCTGGCGAGAATGAGAATCGGAACGAAGCTCTCGCGCAGCTCCCGGATCGGGAGGTTGATGCTGGCTTCAAAAAGCAAAGGAGGAAGAAACAGAATTAAGACGATATCAGGCGTCAGCCAGTTGGGCTGGCCGCCCTGCGTGAGGCTCTCGACGGCTTGCAAATGATGTAAAGAGCCGATCGCCAGTCCCCCCAGAACGAGCGCCACCGTGTACGGTATCTTGAGCCGCGCTGAGAAGACAGCGATCACCGAAGCTGCAATGAGCAGCCAGATTAGAAACTCGACTCCGTGGTTCGTTGTCATCGCGCCCGTCATTTTCCGTCATGCAGCAAAAGCCCTGCATGGCCCTGTATGGCGAATAGGGGTTGCCCAACCCATCCGCGAACTTTCGGCAAATCCGCATTATCACTCAAAAACCCGCTTGGACCGAACCGGGAAAGCCCCGTATTTTGGATTTGAGGCCCGGTCACGAATCGGAACCAAATCGGAGAAAACGGCGGTTTTTGACCTCTAAAGCGGAGAAAACTTCCGACTGAAGCCGTAATCATCTTTATTTTGTGCAACATGCCTCATTGTACCGGATCAATCCGGCTATCCCCTTCATATTCAGTCGATTGCAGCGATTTTACAATCATTAGAGTCCGGTTCGTTCCGGTTCGTTCCGGTTTCGACTCTTTGTTTTCAATGACTTGAAAAAAGTAA
>JBOGJY010000060.1:0-9580 GCA_050745325.1 Terriglobia bacterium | reverse complement strand
CATCTCCTCCCACCAATCCACGGCCGCCGGATTAGTGAAGTCGATGTTGGCATCGAGATAGGGCTCCCAAGTTGGACCGGTGGGCTGGCCAGCCGAATTGAGCACGAAAAAGCCCTTCCGGACGCCTTCTTCGAAATTGGGATTGGGTAGGATATAGGGATTGAGCATCTGGCGAACAAACGGATAGCAGTAAGTCAAAACTTTGAAGCCCATTTTGTGAAGTTGATCGGTGAAATCGCGCGGCCTCGGGTAGTAGCCGGTCCACCAGAGGGGCCAGCCCATGCTCATACCCTTACCCATCACGTCAAAGGTCCAGATGGCGCTGGCGGGGATGCCCTCCCGCCTCAACCTGCGCGCATCGTCGAGCACTTTGCCCGGCCCCTGGTAGGAGCAAATCCAAACGCCGAATGCCCAGGGTGGAGGCGTGGGCGAGCGTCCCGTCAACGCTGTATAGTCGCTGAGAATACCCTTCGGCCCAGCATCCACGAAAAAGTAGCAATCAACGGACGACTGATCGAGCTGGACCGAGAACCGCTGCTGCGTGGCTCGCCTCAGATCGAAAGTGCTTATTGCGGCGGTATCCAAATAAAACCCCAGACCGCGCGGGCTAAAGAGGAACGGCACGGGAATATAGGTCCAGTTATGCCCCGGCGGCCGCTGGCCCAGAAGATCATCAGGACGCAAGACCGTCTTTAATCCATCGAGCCTGGCTTTGGCAAACCTTTCGCCAAGCCCGAAGAAGGGTCCCGCCCCGGCGAACCTCAGCGCCATTCGCGCGTTATCGCCAAGCTGCGGCGCGCGTATGGAAAGACGGATAACAGTGGGGGAGATGACTGTAAGTGTCAGCGTGGCGGTTTCCGTTGAACCCGCGATTTTGACCTGCATTTGCCAAGTGTTTCCATGCCTTTCAATGTGTTGGACCTGAGTAAGCCGTAGCGCCGCTGCCTCGCCTGGGGCTTGCGTGATGCCCGTCGAGCTGCCGTCCGAACCCGCTAACCGCCATATGAGGCCCGTCTGCTTGTTGGTTAGCGCCATCCCCCAAGGGTCTTTCGTAACCTCCAGGCGCCAGGCGCTGGTCTCCAGGTGCAGCGCCGCCGCAGTTTCATCTGCCTTCAGGTCTACAGGTGGCTGCGCTGTTCGGAGCAGAGTGCCAGCGCCAATGCGACTGGGGCGAACCGGGTCGTGATGCAATTCGGCAAGCATCGACCGATATTCCGCGCTGGAAGAAAATGGCTGGTTTTGAGCGGTAAGGTCAAACGCGCCAGCACTCCATGCAAGTACCCAGCATAGAGCCAGTACCAAGACGCCGATTCTGCCCTGATATGGTCTCCCGCTTTTTGCGTAGCTTCCGTTCAGCGCCGGTACCATATATTTGGCTAGGTTAAGATGAAGCTGTACCCGTTGGGGAGCTGGCCCAAAGGTTCACGGTATCATAAACACACTGTGTTCCTTTGCGTTCCCTCTGTTGCCGGACCCGCTAGTTCTATCGATTGCGGCAAATCCGCAGGCGGCGCTTCGCTAGAAATTAAGCCACGCTCCAATCTGGAAAATCCTCGGGTCGTAGGCGCTCGTCACCTGTCCGAAGCTGCCGGAGCCGAGGCTGCTGCTTACCGCGTTGAAATTGGTGTGGTTGAAAATATTGAAGAATTCAAACCGCATCTGGAAGTTGGCGCGCTCGCCCAGCGCGAACGTTTTATAGAAAGACATATCCCATTCGCCGAGTCCCGGTCCGCGAACCACGTTCCGCCCCAGGTTTCCGTAAAAGCCAAAGGCTGGATAGGCAAAGCTCGACGTGCTGAACCATTGGCTCACGGTACCCGTCTGGGTGATGGGGCTGACTAAATTCGGACGTCCGGCGAGACCGTCGTGCGACCCGGTCAGTCCAATGTTCCTCGGCGTTCCACTTTCATAGGTGGTGGTACCGGCCATCTGCCAGCCGCCCAGCGCCTCACCCTTAAATCCTTTCTGGCCTTTGAAGAACGGAAGGTCATAGATGTAATTCATCACCAGGAGCTGCGGGCGGTCATAATCGGAGGGCGACCATTCGGCGTTGAAGTCGTAGGGATTCTGAGGCTGAGTATTGTAACCCGAAGCGTCGTCCATCGATTTCGAATAGGTGTAAGCCACCTGGAAACGCAGGTTGCGCGCCATCTGTTTTTCAAAGTCGACTTGGAGTGAATTGTAATCGCTATCGGCCCCTGTCTGAATCGAGCTGATGCTTCCCCAGCCGGCGTAGGGAACGTAGAGGTTTCGCGGCACAGACCCGTTGAGCGCCGGGTTGAATTGAAAGTTCTGGTACGGGAGGGGCTGGTTGATGTTGAGCTCATTTTGAAGATGGGTAGCGCGCGAGCCCACGTAGCTGACGCTCAAGGTGCTATCGGCGGGCAAGAGGCGCTGCACGCCCATGCTGTACTGCTGGATCTGCGGGACTTTATAGTTCTGATCGAGCGCGAGCAGAGAAGACGGTGTAATGGGCGCCGCTGTTCCGCCGGCAGGGTTGTCAAAAGGCGGAGTGTTTACCGACGCGTTGACGGCAAAGGGCGGATTGCCAACAATGTTATAAGTGTCGTTGCCTTGGACGCGGAAGTAGGTGACGCCGTAGCCGCCGCGGATCACCGTCTTTCCATGGCCAAACGGATCCCAAGCGAAGCCCAGGCGCGGCCCAAAGGTATCCCAATAATTTTTCACCAGCCCGCGGTTAATACCCTTTCCAGCCTGCACGATGCCGTTCAATAGATTCCCGGTCCCGGCGACGATATTTCCGCTGCTGTTCAATTGAGGGGCCTGGGCGGCGCTCCAATTAGCGGGAACAAAGTTGGTCAACTGGTTGAATTTGTCATACACGTGGGGGATGTAATAGTAGCGCAGCCCCAAATTGAGCGTCAGATGCTTGGTGGCCTTGACATCATCCTCAACAAACGCTTCGTATTGTTGATAGCGGTAGTGGCCCGTGAGCATCACGTTCGTCTGGGAAAAGCTTGCCGGATAGCCGAGGAGGAAATCCGCGAGCGCGTTGCCCGTAAATTCCCCGTTATAGGCGAACTGTCCTTGCGTGTGCACCTGCGCGGGTTGATTCTTGATGTCGTATTGAAACACGCCGCCGTACTTCAGCGTGTGCGCGCCATGAATCTGAGTAAAAGTGTCCGCCCAGCTATAGACCGGGGCAATCAGGCTTAACGGCCACGCGGCGACGTCGATTCCGCCATAACCCTGATTGAAACTAAGGCTGGGAATGCGGTTGTCCGGGTTCAGCGCACTGGCGAAGAGCGGGGTAATATTGAATCCCGCCGGCGCAGCGTATTTGCCGGTAGGCGTCCCGATATCATTGTCAAACGCATAGCTGAACGATGTTTCGTTGACGAGGTTTGGACTGATCATCTGCGTCATGCGGACCAAGAAATTCTGGCTCGGCACCGCGAAATTGGTTGAAATCGTGGGGAAAGCCTGACTGCCCCACTGGCTGGTCGCAGGGATGGTGTCGTATCCTTCGCGGATGAAATGAACCATAAGTTGCAGCTTCTGGGTCATATTGTAATCGGCGCGGACCAGCTCCTGGTTATAGTTGGTGGGCAGCGAGGGAGCGCCAATGAAATTCTGAAATCCGTTTGTAGTGGTGGTGGCCTGGGGGAAAGCGCCCCCGCCCAACAGCTTGAGGACCTGCGGATCAAAACAAGCCGGATTGAGCTGCGTTCCGGTCACGCAACCCTTTCCTGTGGGATCCGTCAAAGCGCCGCTTTTCGGCAGCGGCGACTGGCTGAAGTTCCCGGCCAGTTCGAGGGCGCTGGGGGTGTGCGCGCTCACCACCGTGCCCGCGCGCTGGCGGCGCCACTCCTGGCTATAAAAGAAGAAAAGCTTGTTCTTCTTGATGGGGCCGCCTACGGTAAAGCCGAAATCATTCAGCTTCAACGGTGGGGTGGTTTTGGAGAAGAAATTGCGCGCGTCGAAGGCGTCATTCCGGATTTCGTCGTAAGCGGAACCGTGAAACTGGTTGGTGCCGCTCTTGATGTCCACGTCCACCACCGCCGAACCCGCGACGCCGTACTCGGCGCTGTAGTTGCTGGTGACCACGCTGAACTGCGAGATGGCCGCGAGCGCTGGAGAAGTCTGAATGCTGGTCTTGCTGCCGGGGTCGGAGTCGAAAGCGCCGTCAATGAAATAGGCGTTGTCTTCGGTGCGGCCTCCGTTAAAGTTGATGTCATTTGCAATGTGGCCAATGGATTCGTTGCCGGGCGTTGCGGCGGCGCCGGGCACCAGCTTGGCCATCGTCATAAAATTCCGGCCGTTGACGGAGAGCAACTGGATTTGCGGGCCGGAGACGACGCCGCTCTGCTGGCCGGTCTGGGTCTGAAGATGGGAAATTTGCGCCTGGACGGTGAGCGTTTGGGTTGTGGCGCCGATGGGAAGGTGAAAGTCGAGCGATGCCTGTTCTCCCACGCTAATCTGAAATCCCGTCTGGATCATCGTCTTGAAACCCGGCGCGTTGGCTTCCACTTTGTAAACACCCGCATTCAACGCCGGAAAATAATAATTGCCGCCTGAATTCGTGGCGCTTACACTGCTGACACCGGTTCCAACGTTCGTGATTCGAACCTTGGCTTCGGGAATCATCGCTCCGGTTGGATCGCTCACGTAACCGGTCAGCGACGCTTGGGCGCGAATCTGCGCGCAGGCTTTCGGATTAAAGGCAAATAAAAGAGCAACGGAGACGAAAAGCGCGGCGAGCGCCGCATATCCCTTTGAGTTTTTCATACGTTCCTCCTCAATATTATTTGTTCTTTCTCGCCTCTCTCAGTTCTAGAGCATTTTCGCTTCAAGTGTGTACAGACCAACATCTCAAAGTCGAGATGTTGGGCACCCACTTATTCTGCGACATGTAAATACTTGAAGAGAAACCGCTCTAGCGCAGGGTCCGCCTCAGACCCACGAGTCGTGACGCCACCGCGAAGCGGTGGAAGATGAATAGCCGTGGGTGGAACCCACGGAACGTTAACCACGATCCTTCCTCCGCAACCCCAGAGGGGTTGAATATCATCAAATCGGCGCACAAGTCGCATTAAGATCGTTGGGCGTGTTCCTTGTTAAAATTTTATTATCAATAAGTTGCATCGCTAAACCTTTTCCAATTCGGCGCCCCTACAAAACAAGCCGGCTCCTTCCAAAATCGCCAATCTAAAATCCTAAATTAGAAAAGCCCTCGCCTTCAGCATTTCAAACCACAGTGAGAATGTTGAGACAAACGAGACAAATGGGACGGTTTTCATTGCCGCTCATTCTCCTGACTGCTCTTTTCGGGCGCTATATCGCCCGGACGCTCTCGCGCGTCACGAGTTCGGTCGAAAAAATCCGCTTGGTAAAAGGCTGGCCCGGCTGGTGCAATTTCTCGAGCAGGAGTTTCATCAGCGCCTCGCCGATCTCTTCCTTGTGCACCCTGACGGTCGTAAGCGGCGGGTCCATCAGGTTTGCCTCTTCGCGGTCGTCGAATCCAACCAGGCTGACATCCTTTGGAGCACTCAAGCCGTTGCGGACCAGCGCGCGCCAAACGCCGTATGCGATCTCGTCATTTCCCGCCATGACGGCGGTTGGACGCGGCTCCATCGCCAGCAGCCGGGAAACGGCTCTTTCACCGTATTCCTGAAAGCCTCCCGTGTTCATTTTGTTGGTCATGCTGATGTGGCCAAGCTTCTTCGACCGCGCGGCGGCAAGATAGCCCTTGAAGCGTTCCTGAAACCACGGGAAGGAAACGTCTCCAACAAACATAATCCGGCGGTGCCCCTGGCCTGCCAGGTAGCAAACGGCGTCATACACGCCCTTGTATTCATCGAAGCCCACCCTATCGAAATCGCCTGGCCCGTCTCCGGTCACAACGTTGTTTCCGAGCGCCACAAATGGAATATGGAGGTCCTGAATACGCCGCAAAAAATTGCCGTGAACAAGACCAGTCAGGATCAATCCATCCACCCAGCCGCGCTCCTGGAGGATGGGCGGAATAGGGATTCGGCTGGGAGGCGTCAGCGGGTCATAATGCGCGACGGTGTAAATCACGTGCTGCTTGAGCGCGGTGGCGCAATTTTCTACGCCTTGAAGGACGCGGGCGTGAAAGGAGTGCATGAACGCACGGTTGCTCATCAAAAAACACACCATACCCGAGTGCGGCTGCAAAATGCGCCGCGCCTGAGCGTGAGGACGGAAATCCAGCCTTTTTATGGCGGCGAGCACGCGGTTGCGCGTTTCAAGACTGACGTTGGCGCCCCCGTTCAAAACGCGGGAAACGGTGCCCAAACCTACGCCGGCTTGCCGTGCAACGTCCCGGATGGTGGCAGGCGCTGGAACTGGTTTCATAGTCTCCCCGGCCAACCGATAAACAAATCGAGCCTTTACGGCGCCCGCAGCGCGCCCAATTTGCAGCGGGTCCCATCTTACCAGCCCGTCATTCTAATGCAAACGAGCCTGGATTTCAAAGTATAAAAGCGTTTATCATGCTACGGAACAAGTTCCAAAAGAATAGAGAAGGTGGCTGGACTGTAGCGGCGGCATCTGGCCGCCGGTCTTTATTTTTCAATCGTTTCGGCGGCGGGGACGCCGCCGCGCCAGCGCCTTTTCGGCGCTGTCATCCAGACCCTAAAGCCCCGGCCTCGCCTTGTCGCAGTAAAGCGGATAGCCGGCTCAGTGGCTGGAACCACGATCCGGTTGGAGAACGCGCTGCTGCAATCGGGTGGCCGCGGCCCGCAGGAGGCGAATGGTCTTTTGGCGCTCGGCCGCGGCGGCGTCTTTAAGTCCCATCGCCTGATAGGTCAGGGCAAGCCGGACGTGCGCGTCCGTTTTGGTGGGGTCAAGACGAACCGCGCGCTTGAGTTCCACGATGGCGCTCGCATATTGCTTCTGTTCTGTGTCGATAATGCCGAGGTCGAGGCACGCGATTCGCAGACTGCCGTCCAACGCGAGAGCTTCCTGCAGAAGACGCCGCGCGGTTCGAAGGTCCCCTTCGTGATAATCAACATCACCCAGATAGGCCTTGGCCTTGGCATTTTGCGGATCGTTTTTCAGCTCCGTTTCAAACTCGCCGCTTGCTTTCTGGAGTTCCCGCTGCTTCCAATACAGATAGCCAATCAGGAAGTGGACGTCCGGCTGGCCGGGAGCAATCGCCGCCGCCTTTTGAAATTCCTGGATGGCATCGTCGTACTGGCCCAGCCCGTCGAACGCCTGCCCCAGGAGCATGTGGGCGGCCGCGGAGTGCGGCTCAACCGTCTCAATCCGCCGGAAGGTATCGATCACTTTCTGGTACTGTTTGCTCTGCAGATCACACTGGGCGATCACAAACAGCAGCTCCGCGCTCGGGGCAGTCATCCGCGAAACTTTTTCGAGTTGAGCGGCGGCTTCCCGGTAATCCTGCGCGCCGTAAAGCGCCATGCCCAGCAGCGTTTGCGCCTTGGCGCCTGAGGTCTGCAAAGCCACAGCGCGCCGGAACCACAGAATCGACTTCTGGTAGGCGCCCATTTTGAAATAGGCCAGCCCCAGGTTCGTGTAAAAGTCCGGCGCATTGGGATCGAGCGTTATGGCCTGTTTATAAAGCCGGATCGCTTCCTGATATTTTTTGGCCTGCGCCAGCGCGACGCCGCGATTGTTGAGCGCCAGCGCCGCACGTGAACCCGCCGCCTCCGCAGGCGGACTACTCACAGTGGTTTGCCCGGCGAATGCCAAGGCAACTGGCGTTTCCCAAAGGGCGGCGGTTATAAAAACGAGGACCCCAAGCTCGATGACGTGGAGTCCGAGGGTTGTGAATAATCGCTTCTGCACGGCGCAATCCCCAATGCTATAGAGAGTATTACAAAGCCGGACGATCATGGTAGTGGCATGGTAGGGGCACGACAGTGGCAGGGCGTGCTGTGGCTTTGGCGGCGCCTTTTTGATTTCGGGATGGCGTCCCTATTGAAGATTACAAATTATAGTGACATCAATCATTGGTGCGGCGGCGTCCCGCCGCCAGTTTTCCGGCGCTCAGAGAGCGCGGCGCCAGAAAAAATAGCGTCACTATAATTTGTAATCTTCAATAGGGACGGCGCGAGCAGCAGCCATTCAAAATCACAGCGCCGGGTTAGATGCGGTCATACTTGCCCAATCACAAAAAACGGTTGATTCGAGAGGGTCTGGTTCAGGCCTGGATAGAGCCAGGCATTGTTTGCGCCACCCACCAACTCGAAGAAATACTGAAGATCGTAGGGGGACTCCGTATAGCCGCCAGGGATGACCGCGCGGTAGCCATTACCGTGCGCCTGCATTTCCGCGGCCTGATAGTATTCACCCTGGTTCACGTGGCGGTATCGCAACCGCACTTCGCTGGCTCGCGGCTGGCCGCTGACCTCTTCCACTGAGAGCTCAATGTGTAACGGTTTGCCGGCCTGGAAGTGAGCAGGCGAGGTGTGACGGCAGCATATCGATCGCCGCGCGGGCCGGGCCAGCGCCTCACGGATGGCTTGCCGCGCCTTTTCCTGGTCACCAACATGAGAACCGGCCGGCTGCTCCTTCGCCTGCGCCAGCCGGTTCTGCATATCCTCGATGTCATCGTCAATGGCCGCCAAGCGATCCTGCCAGTCACCACGCAGGTTGGTTTCAATACCGTAGGTGATATCGGGCATGTAGACGCCCTTCGCCCGGTTTGCAGCGTCTGCCCAGTGGCTGCGCGCGCAGCGGTAGGCGTTCAGAGCTTCCGTCAGATCCCCTCGGTTTCCGGTCTGTTCGTACAAAGCATAAAGGACGCCGCCGCGAAGCTTCCACGCAAAAAATAAGCCGAGATCACTCTGGATAGAAACGTCTACAGCCATGCGGCGGAACTCGGGCGCTTGCGGGTTGCCCGTGCGCGTCTTGGCCTCGGCCAGATTTCTAGTTGCCTCACTGGCAAAATCCTCAAGCCATTGGGCGACCTCGAGTGGCGAGTATTTGGCGCTGCGGGTTCCTTTCAGCGTCTCCGCGGCAAAATCATTGATCTGCGAGAAGATTTCCGGGTCGAACGAACTCACATTGTTAAAGACCTTGGGATTCAGCGTGTCGCGATAGAGATGGTTCTTCGCCGCATCGACAACCGGCATGTTGGTGTAAATTTCCGGCCAGTAATTGTTATTGGCGGCGGAAGGACCGCGCGCTGTCGTCACCAGCCGGAGGATGCGGCTGGCGCTGGCCAAGGACGCCTCCGCGCTCGGGGCTGCGGGGCCGAACTGCTTGCGGAGAAACCGGCGCCACACATCGGGATTGGCATTTGGATTGTAAAGATGACGCCCCCACACGCGATAAGAATAAAGAAACTTTTCCCAGTCGTATTTGGGATTCAAAGAGGCGTCGGCATAAGCGCACCGGCCGCCGGGCAAGCCCGATCCGTGGCGGCCTTTAAAAGAAAGCGGCTCCAGAAGGTCCATGCCGAGGCTTCCACAAAAGCTCGCGGCGCGCGCATCCCCAGCCGCCATCACCGGGTCACCCCACAGGAGACACCGCTGCGTTCCCGGCCAGATGCTAAAGATAATTCCGTAGTTTCGATCCCGCTTCAGCAAGTCACCATAGCTATAACGGAGAAACCTTCGCGCTCCTGAAC
>JBOGJY010000059.1:0-3030 GCA_050745325.1 Terriglobia bacterium | reverse complement strand
GCGGAGAGGAGCGTGACTGCCGTATTACGCGGGAAGTCATCCCAACCTCCTGTCTTGCCGCAGGGCTGAGGGTTCCCGAGAACGGAGCGGTGGTGGTGTTTGAGGGGATCGTCCGCAATCACTCAAGGGGGCGCAAAGCTTTATACCTTGAATACGAAGCTTATGAGGCGATGGCGCTCGGTTCCATGGAAGAAATTCGCGGCGAGACCAAGCGAAAGTTTCCGGTTGACCGCGTGATCATGGTCCATCGCGTGGGCCGGCTTGAGATTAGCGAAACCAGCGTGGCCATTATTGTGACCGCCGCGCACCGCGCGGCTGCCTTTGACGCCTGCCGTTATGCGATTGACGAGTTGAAACAGCGCGTTCCAATCTGGAAGAAAGAATATTTCGAAGACGGCTCCGCCTGGGCTGAGGGCGCATGACGCGAAACCACGCTTGCCGGGGCAAAACGGTAAAATAGCGATGGAAAGTTTTCTCACAACTGCGGTTGAAATCGCGCGCGAGGCTGGCGCGCTGCTGAATGAACGCTATGAGCGCCCGCATGAGATTTCCTACAAGCGCCCAATGGATATTGTTACGGAAGCGGACCGCCGCTCTGAGGCGCTGATCACGGCACACTTGCGCAAAAGCTTTCCCAGCCACGGCATCGTGGCGGAGGAAGGCGGCGGCGCCAAAAGCAGCTCGGATTACTGCTGGTATGTAGACCCGCTCGACGGCACGACAAACTTTGCCCACGGGTTCCCGATGTTTTGCGTTTCCCTTGGATTGGCGCGGCGGAGCGAGGTGATTGCCGGGGTTATTTACGATCCCACCCGCGATGAGCTTTACACCGCCGAACAGGGCGGCGGCGCTTTCCGCAACGGCGTTCGCCTGCGGGTTTCGAAGATCGAAAATCTGTCGGAGGCCCTGCTCGCGACGGGGTTTCCGCCGCACTCGACGGATCACGAACGGAACATTCAATATTACTTCCACTTCACGCAGTCTTCCCACGGCGTGCGAAGGGCGGGGTCTGCGGCGCTTGACCTTTGCATGGTGGCTAGCGGGCGCTTCGAAGGGTTCTGGGAATTGAAACTCAACCCTTGGGATAAAGCCGCCGGAGTGCTGATGGTTACTGAAGCAGGCGGGCGAGTTTCGGACCTGTCGGGCGGCGCTTTCAGTCTGCTGGAGGATGAAATTTTCGCTTCGAACGGCCTGGTGCACGAATCGATGATTCAAGCGTTCTCGGAGGTTATGGCCCGCAGCAGTTAAGGGTAGCGGCGGCGAATTGAAGGGCAAATGAGAGGCTCTTCGGGTTTTGATCGCCGCTGTGTAGGTGAGGCAATTATGTCGAGGCCATCCGTCGCCCCTAGTTTCTGGAAACGAAAGCCGCTGATCCAGCTTGCGCTGAACGCGCCGGAGGCGGACTATCCCCCTGGTAGTTTCTCGGCTGATCCTGAGATTACTGAGACACAGGTTAGTCTGCCGCGCCTCCCGGCGGTCGACGACGGCCTCAGGATCGTACACCTCACCGACATTCACCTCGGGCTTTTTACTTCCGTCGAAGAGGTACAGCGCGTGGTGGATCTTGCGAACCTGCTCGATCCCGATGTTGTGGCGCTCACGGGCGACTATGTGACCTTCTCTCCCACATATATCTGGCCGGTAGCGCAGGCGCTCAGCCGGCTGCGCGCCCGGCTGGGAGTGTTCGCCGTACTGGGCAACCATGACTTCCGCGTAGGGGCGGAGGAAGTCACGCGCGCGCTCCGCGCTTATCATATCCGGGTGCTGCGCAACGCTTCTTATGCGCTGTGCCCGGGAGACCCGGTGGTGAAGAAACACAAGGTTGGCGGCTCTTATCGTACCGGCGCGACCCTCTGGATTGCCGGGGTCGACGATCCGTGGGTTGGCGTGGCGGACCTCGGCAAAGCGTTACAGCCGATTCCACCGCGCGATCCCAAAATCCTTCTCTGCCATAATCCCGAAACCATTGGGGAGGCCGCGCGGCGCGGCGTCGATTTGATGCTTTCCGGGCATACACATGGAGGCCAGGTGCGCCTGCCCATTCTGCGCTCATTCTATCGTTCGATCCCCGGCGAGCGGTTTGTGGATGGGTGGAACCGGCTTGGTGATACGCAGATTTATGTGAGTCGTGGAATCGGGAAAGTGGTGGTTCCAGTCCGGGTGGCCTGCCCGCCTGAAATTACCTGTCTCTGTCTGCGCCGGGACGCAGCCAAGGTACACCCCACTCGCGGCTCCCGCTCCGTGATGTAGCGCGAGCCAGAGGATTCTTCCGCGTAATATGTTCCTGCAAAACCTGTCCGGTTGTCATTCTGAGCGGAGCGAAGAATCTGCTTTTCCTGGGAGGCCGTCCAGCAGAAGCAGATCCTTCGCTTCGCTCAGGATGACAATGGGTTTTGATTGCGGCCAATGGTCGCGGCGCGGTGCTTTCAGCAATCTGTCAAAGCTTCTTTACCTAAAAAACCGCGTCAGGGCTTCCCGTTGCGCCGGATTTTTGGCGAAGATGCGGCGGCGCAGGTGAGCGAATTCGTCGGAAGCAATCCTCTGTATCGTGCCCCGGCCACGCTGAGGAGTGAACGCCAGAACGTGATCGAGATCAGGCCGTCTTTTCAGGGGATTTTCAAGGCGGACGGCCTTGCGGGGTGGGCAGAAGTCAACTAACGATCCCATACCCGTGTCGCGCCCGTCCGACGCGGCGCGGGCCAAACCGGCCAGACGCTTCCGGTCTGTTTCGTAGCAGAGGAACAGGTCGCCGCGTTTTACTTCCTCGCGCAAGAACCGCAGGCTGGAGGCGCTTCGAATCCAACCCTCGTCTCCCATCGGGCAAGGGCCCCGCGCGCGCGACTTAAAATATTCGTCAAATTCCCAACCGCGGCGGGTATTGATCTTGAAAACCCAGATCGACATGGGATCGTTTCATTTATTTGTTGATACTCATTGTCGGTCAAACATAGCATTTAAGCGGGGGCTGGAATTCCTCACGATGTCATTCTGAGCGCAGCGAAGAATCTGCTTTTCTCACACCTTACAAGC
>JBOGJY010000058.1:0-16204 GCA_050745325.1 Terriglobia bacterium | reverse complement strand
CCGCCGCGCCTGGAAGCGCCGAATACCTGATTACCACTCAGCGGCAGAGCACGCCGCTTTCGCCCTCTTTCCCGACGACGCTCGCTAAAGACGGAATAAAACTTGGCTACAGCAGCGAGCCAGGTCTAACCAACTCGCCCACGGATAATTTTGGCCCGCGCATCGGATTCGCCTATCAGCCGGGGCGCAAGTGGGTGGTGCGCGGCAGTTACGGAATGTTCTACGCCGGGTTCACCAACATCGGCGGTTCGCCCGACATCGGCTCAAATTATCCGTTCCTCTTCAACTTCTCTTTCCCCGCGCCTGACCCGGCGCACCCCATCACGTTTCCCAACGGCTCGATTGGGACCTTGAACAACGGCCTCTCGGCCGTCCCGTTGAGCCCAGTGTTTGTGAACGCCAAAGGGCTGGGCCTTGAAGGGCTGCAAACCAACTACAAGACGCCCTACACGCAGGAGTGGAACTTCACGGTGCAGTATCAACTGAGCGCAAACCAAACCGCTCAGGCGAGCTATGTTGGGAACGGCTCGCGGCACCTCGAAACGGGCGTCGGCTCAAATCAAACCAACGAAATTCTTCCGCCTGGAACGAATCCTCAACTTTACGTGCCTTTCCCCGATTTCGCGCGCGGGCAGAGTTACATCACCACGCAGGGCAACATGAATTACAACGGCCTGCAGCTCAACTACGAGCGGCGCTTCAGCGGCGGCTTCACGCTGCTCGCCAATTACACCTGGTCGAAGTGCCGCACGGATATGCAGGACCTGCTCATCGGCTCGGGTCAGGGCGGATTCCGCGCGCCTTACCTGCCTGGCTTCGGCGTGCAGGGCGATTACGGCCTGTGCGCTTCCGACGTGCCCAACGTCTTTCATCTGAGCGGCTCCTACCAGCTTCCGGTGGGCAACGGCCGGCGGCTGCTCACCAATGGCCACGGCGTCGCCAATCAGATCCTGGGCGGTTGGACGGTGAACTGGATTCTCACCGAAGAGGATGGCTACCCCGAGACGATCGGGTGCCCGGTTGGGACCACGGCGAATTTCGGCTGCTTTGCGCTCATGGTTCCCGGCCAAAACATGTACGCCGGGCCGCACGACGTGAACCAGTGGCTCAACCCCGCCGCCTTCGCGCAGCCGCCCCTGGCGACGGCGATTGGGCAGACGAACTACGCTCCGCTCGGCGGCACCCCGACGCAGTACCTCGGCCCGGGGTATCATCGCCTGGACCTTTCGCTGTTCAAGGAGTTCAAGACCTCGGAAACGACGCACCTCGAGTTCCGCGCCGAGACGTTTAATTTGACAAACACGCCGCAGTTCAGCGCGCCCGCTTACGGGGACTTCACCAACACCAGCAACTTTGGCCGGATCACTTCACTGAGGGATGGCGCGAACGACCCCCGGCAAATCCAGTTTGCGCTGAAGTTTTATTGGTAAGTGTTTTCCGCCGCGATGCGAAGGCGGGCAGACGGTCCGTTACTCCTCCCAGTGGACCGATTGTCCCGCCTTCGCTGTTTTTGCGACTGCCCGGGCAACCTGCGCGAGCACAATGGGGAGCCGCCAGCGCAAGAGCAAGCAGCGCTCAGACGCAAATGGAGCGCACAACACGCGCCTCCACCGCATAATCAACGGCCAGGACGCCGCTGCTACAATGATATTCTTCCATCCAGAGGTTCAAGATGCGTAAACTTACCGTCGTTGGACTGCTCCTCGCTTGCGTATTCTATTTCCCAGCTTGTCGAAGCGCCCCAAGCGTGGCCACCCTCATCACAATCGACGGCAACAGTTCCGGACGCGTTTTCGATGGCCTTGGCGCGCTCAGCGCCGGCGCGTCTTCCCGTCTCTTGATTGATTATCCCGAGCCTACCCGCAGCCAGATTCTCGACTACCTCTTCAAGCCCGATTACGGCGCGGCGCTACAACATCTGAAAGTTGAAATCGGCAGTGACGTCAACTCCACCGACGGGTCTGAACCGAGCTTCGCCCGCACTCGCGCGGAAATGGGGCGCCCCAATTTCAACCGTGGCTATGAGTGGTGGCTGATGGAGGAAGCCAAGAAACGCAACCCGCACATCATCTTGGACAGTTTGGCGTGGGGCGCGCCGGGCTGGATCGGTAATGGCCACTTTTATTCGCAGGATATGGCCGATTACACAGTCAAATTCATTCAGGGCGCGAAGAGCGCCCATCAACTGGACGTTGAGTACACAGGCATCTGGAACGAAACGCGGTACGAGCCGGGCTACCTCAAGCTTCTAAAAAAGACTCTCCTCGCTAACGGCCTGCCCACCCGCGTTGTTTGTTGCGACCTGTACACGGAGGAACATCCGTGGAGCATTATCGATCAGATGGCGGATGACCCTGAACTCCGAGCCGCAGTAGACGTGGTAGGCGTACATAGCCCGAACGTCATTAAGGGCGTGACAGACCCGGATTCCGCCAAGAAGAGCGGCAAGCCCTTATGGGCTTCCGAAGATGAGTTCTTCTACTATACGCGCGGCCTCTCTCATCAGTGGGATCCCTTCGCCGAATCCCTCGCCATGCTTTACAACCGCAACTACATCGAGGACGGCATTACGGCTACCGAGATCTGGAGTCCCGTGACTTCCTATTACGACAATCTTCCGGCGCCGCGCTCCGGCCTGATGCTGGCGAACACTCCCTGGTCAGGACATTACGAAGTCAACCCGACTATTTGGGTGACCGCGCACACCACACAATTCACCCAGCCCGGCTGGCGTTATGTCGATAGCGCTTGCGGGTTCCTTCAGGGCAAAGGCAGTTACGTCACCCTAAAATCGCCCTCCGGCAAAGACTACAGCGTGATAGTCGAAACGGTCCAGGCCGTGACGCCGCAGCGGGTCACCTTCCGCATCACCGGCGGCCTCTCTGAGGGTACGGTCCACGTGTGGGAAACAAACGCCACCAAGACCTTTGACCACACTAGCGATGTGACCCCGGAAAACGGCTCGTTCAGCATGACGCTCGACCCCGATTCCATCTATTCGATCTCTACCACGACAGGCCAGCAGAAGGGCGCGGCCACGCCTCCCCCTCCGGCTCCTTTCCCCTTTCCCTTTACGGAGGACTTCGAGCGCACTCCCTCCGGGCAATCACCGAAATACTTTGCCGACCAGGATGGCGCGTTTGAAGTGTGGCCGTGCACAAAGCGGCCAGGGCGCTGCCTGTTCCAGGTGATCACCCACATGCCCATTCCGTGGGGCATCTCGCCCGACCCTTTCACGATGTTGGGGGATGCAAAATGGACTGACTATGAAGTGAGCACGGATGCGATGGCGACCGAGCCGGGGAACATCACGCTTCTCGGGCGTATTGATTCGGCGGATTTTTTTGCAGACCATCACGCGCGCTGGCCGGGTGGATATATTCTGGTGGTTGGCCATGATGGCGGTTGGAAGCTTCTCAGCACGCAGTATAAGCATCCCACGGTGACGCTCGCTTCGGGGAGGACCGCATTTCCACTTAACACGTGGCGGCATTTGGCCCTCCGATTCAAAGGCCAGAACATTCGTGTCATGATCGGTAGCGCTCAGGTTGCGAGCGTCACCGATCAAACGCACAAGAACGGCATGGCGGGCATCGGCTCAGGTTGGAACAAGGCGGAGTTCGACAACTTTACGGTGCGCCCCCAATAGCCGGGATAACCTGCGGAGAAGCATGACGACCTTTGCCAAAGACTGCCTTAATGGAAAATCAATTTTGATTACAGGAGGCCTTGGAGCTATCGGCCGGGTTGCGGTGACGCACCTCATCGCGCACTCGGCCCGCGTCGCGGTGAATGATATTCTTTCCGAGGAAGATGCCCGGAAAATCATCCGGGAGGAGGAGGGATGGCCCGCAGGGAGCGTGTTTTACGTTCACGCGGACGTTACTAAGTCGGTGGGCGCGCAGGAGGCCGTCACGAAAACGGTTGAGGCTTTTGGGCAGCTCGACGTAGCCCTTTGCAACGCGGGCATGGCCCGGGCCTGCCCAATCGTCGACTACTCCGCGACAGACTGGGATGAGATCATGAACGTCAATCTCAAAAGCGCTTTTCTGGTGGCTCAAGCCTCGGCGCGCGCCATGATCCAACAGGGCGTGAAGGGCAAAATCATTTTCACTTCTTCGTGGGTTCAAGATGTCCCCTGGCCTGATATCACCCCTTACAACGTGACCAAAAGCGGGATGAAGATGCTGATGCGTGGGATGGCGAGAGAGCTTGCCGCGCATGGGATTCGAGTCAACTCGGTCGCGCCCGGCATCGTCGCGGCCGGCTTGGCCAAGCGCCAGTGGGATACCGAACCGGACTACCGGCGTCGCGCGCAAAAAGCAATTCCCCTCGGCTACATGCAGCCGCCGGAGTCGGTGGCCGCTGCGTTCATCTTTCTGAGCTCAGACGCCTCAGACTATATTACCGGGCTCACGTTGCTGGCCGACGGAGGCAGCAGCCTTTATCCCATGGACTGAAACCATGAAAATTACCGCGATTAAAACGCTGGTGGTCAACGCGGAGATGCGGAACTGGGTGTTCGTCAAGGTGGAAACCGATGAGCCTGGCCTTTTCGGCTGGGGCGAAGCCTCCCTCGAATGGAAAACTCGGTCGGTGGTGGGCGCGGTCGAGGACCTTGCGGCGCTGGCCCTGGGCGAGGACCCCACGCGCATCGAGCATCTCTATCAGAAACTCTGCCGGCAGTCTTTCTGGCGGCTGGGTGTGATCGGCATGAGCGCAGTGAGCGGGATTGAGCAGGCCTGTTGGGATATTCTTGGCAAGTCGCTCGGCGTGCCAGTGTACAAGCTGCTGGGCGGCGCCGTGCGGGAGCGGGTGCGCATGTACACGCATCTCGGCGGCGGAGACATGAAGTCGGTTTACGAAACATTTGATCCGGCCCCGCTGATTGCTCTGGCTCAGCAGGTGGTGAGCAAAGGATACACCGCGGTTAAAGTGGTGTGTGTGCCTTACTCCGAGCCGCTGATGGGCGTCCCCTATGTTAAGAAGTTCGCGCAAACCATTGAGCGGCTGCGCCTCGCGGTAGGAGACGAGATCGACATCATGATTGATTTTCATGGACGCGCGTATCCAGCGATGGCGATCGAATACATTAACGCGGTGAGCGATTTCAAACCGTTTTTTTGCGAAGAGCCGGTTCCTCCGGAAAACGTTGCCGCTCTGAGAGAAGTGCGGCAGGCCGTGCGCGTGCCCATTGCCACGGGAGAGCGGCTGGTCACCCGGCACCAGTTCCGCGAAGTTTTTGAGCAGCAAGCGTGCCATGTGATTCAACCTGATCTCTGCCACTGCGGAGGCTTGCTCGAGGGAAAAAAGATCGCGGCGATGGCCGAGGTCTACTATATGGGCGTGGCCCCGCATAATCCTTTGGGGCCGGTGGCGAACGCCGCAGCCCTGCATTTTGCTCTCTCTACTCCCAATTTTCTGATCCAGGAAGATATGCTAACCGATGTTCCCTGGCGATGGGATGTGGTGCGCCATTCGCTCGAAACTCACAGCGGCTACTGGCGCAAAACCGAAGCGCCCGGCCTCGGCATCGAGGTGAACGAAACCGAAGCAGCCAAACACCCTTTTCAGCAAGAAGTAATTCACCCTGCAACGATCAGAGCAAGAGACGGAGCCATTTTGGATTGGTAACGCAGGGATTCCACGAAATGCCGGCCCTCATAAAATTTATTTGACTGAATCACCTCTCTCATACCTTTCGGATGAGCCCTCCCACAAGACCTTTTATCAGACGAACCAAGCAAGTAAAAATGGACGCAGACAGACGCCTGCGGCTTTCCCAATGATTAACGTAAATGCCGCTCCATTCAGATCCAAATGTTTAACCCAGCGTGGAAGTCTTCAGCGCGCATGATTGATTAATCTCCTAGAACCAAGTAGATTATGGATATTAAATCGCATTGAATCGGCGGCGCCTGCACTAAGAGGTTGCTGAAAAACGTGTAGCGGCGGGTTTATCCCGCCAACCCGCGTTGAGATTATTCGACTTGTGGCGACGTAAAGTCGCCGCTACACCGTTAACACAGGGTTTTTCAGCAACCTGCTGAGAAAGAGCCTGAATGAGATGCAAGATAGCTGGACGAATTAGGTCAATCGGACTACCTGAGCGCATTCTGTTTGCGGCGCTTTTCGTTGCTCTCATTGCCGCCGGCTGGCCCATAACCCTGAGATCTGACGGCCATCCAATTCTAGTTGCAGCGGCGGCGAGTCTCCAAGAGGCATTTAATGAGATCGGCGGCGCCTACAAGCGACGGACGGGAAATAGTGTAACTTTAACTTTCGGCGCCTCTGGAGAACTGGAAAGGCAGATCGAGGCGGGAGCGCCAGTCGACGTTTTTGCGAGCGCCGGTGAAAAGGAAATGCGGGAGCTCCAGGCCAAACAAATGGTTCAACCCTCTACCGTGGCGGATTTTGTGAGTAATTCGCTGGTGCTCGTGGCTCCCACCGGAGCGAAGCGTCGCATCCACTCGTTCGCGGATCTTCGACAGCCTGCGGTGAAGATGATCGCTATCGGGAATCCAAAGACAGTCCCAGCCGGGCAGTATGCGGAGCAATTTCTACGCAATACGGGCCTGTGGGCCGCAATCCAGCCGCGGCTGGTGTTTGCAGAAAATGTCCGCCAAGTGCTCGACTATGTGGATCATGGCGAGGTTGATGCGGGCATCGTCTACGCCACGGATGTTGCAATCGCCCACGGTAAAGTGTCCGTGGCGGCGCGCGCTCCCAAGGGCGAATATGGCCCGATCCTTTATCCCATCGCGGTGGTCAAGGGCAGCCGCAACGATCAGGCGGCCCGGGAATTTGTGAGATTCGTATTGAGCCCCGGTGGAATGAACATTCTGAAGAAGAATGGATTTCTTCCTGCAAAGTAACCCATGATCGTGTCCGCCTTCAAACTTTCACTTTGGGTTGTAAGCCTGGCGACGCTACTGGTTGGCGTTTCAGGCACCGCGTTTGGGTTCCTGTTAGCCAAGCGGGAGTTCCAAGGCAAGGAGCTGCTGGATTCCGTCCTGACGCTCCCGATGGTGCTTCCACCTACCGTCACGGGTTACTACCTCATCCTGCTGCTTGGCCGCAGTGGCTGGCTGGGGCAGTATGTTTACAGACTGACGGGGTGGAGTGTTGCGTTCACATGGCAGGCGGCGGTGATCGCAGCGACGGTCATGGCCTTTCCCATCATGGTGAAGTCGGCCCGCGCCGCGATCGCCTCCGTAGACTCACGGTACGAAGTGGCGTCGTTCAGTTTGGGGAAGAGCGAGTTTGAAACGTTTTTCCGCATTACCCTTCCCCTTGCTCTTCGCGGCTTGGTGGCCGGATTGGTGCTCAGCTTTGCGCGCGCCCTGGGTGAATTCGGCGCCACCTTGATGCTGGCCGGAAATATTCCCGGAAAGACCCAGACCATGCCACTGGCAATTTACGAAGCCTTCATTTCCGGCGACGACCGCGAAGCGCAGATGCTTGCAGTGATCCTCACCGTCACCTCTATTGCCGTGATCTACATGACCAACGTTCTGAGCCGGCCCTTAAGGAGCGCCTGAAAAACACGAACCGATGCTGACTGTGGACATCAAAAAAGGGTTTCAGAATAACGGCCGGCAGAGTTTCCTGTTGGACGTCTCCTTCACGGTTCGCCCTGGGCTCACAGTTTTGTTTGGCCCATCGGGTTCGGGTAAGACTACTACCCTGCGATCCATCGCGGGCATCGTTGTCCCTGACCAGGGGAAGGTCTTGCTGGATGGCCAAACTTATTTCGACTCATCCGCCCGGCTAAACGTGCCGGTTCAGCAGCGCAGGGTAGGGTTTGTGTTTCAGGACTATTTGCTGTTCCCTCACCTGACAGCGGAGGCGAACGTCGTCTATGGCGTGCGGTCCGGCAAGAACCGCGAGAAACGCAAGCAGGCCCGCGAATTGCTGGAGCTTTTCGGGATCGAATATGCTCGCGATCGGCGCCCGCGCGAGCTTTCCGGAGGCGAGCAGCAGCGCGTGGCGCTGGCGCGGGCGATGGCGTCTGACCCTGCCGTGATGCTGCTTGACGAACCGCTTTCCGCCGTCGACGTCACAACCCGCTCGCGGTTGCTCCAGGAATTCGTGGAAATACAGAAGCGGTTGAATGTTCCCTTCATCCACGTAACCCACAGTCCCGCCGACGCGATTCGGACTGGCGATTGGATTTTGATCATGGATCAAGGCAGGATTACCCAAGAGGGCTTGCCACTCGAAGTTTTTAATTCTCCGCAAAGCCTGCCTCTCGCGCGCGCCATCGGCACGGAGAATGTTTTCAGCGGTACGATTCTCCGTCAAAGCGCGAGCGACGGTATCTCAGTTTTGGATCTCAAAGGATGCCAGCTCATCGTAGCTTACAATGGGCTTGCGCAAGGGACGCCGGTGACCGTCGGAATCCGCTCGGAGGACATTATTATCTGCCGCGAACGAATCACCCAAACCAGCGCGAGGAATTTGCTTCCCGGCGTTGTGAAGGCGCTAGCCCCTGACGGCGGCAAAATGATGCTTGTGGCGGGTTGCGGAGTGGATTTCAGGGTGAGCGTCACCCAACAAGCAGTCGAAGATTTGGACCTTCGGCCCGGCGCCACAGTTTACCTGCTCATTAAAGCAAGCGCCTGCCACACGCTTGCCTGAGCGCATAGAAGCGCCAGCGAGGTTTCGCCTCAGACTAATTTCACATCAAAAATAGCATCTGAATTTGGGTGGCGCACACATGGCGTATTTTGCCATGTGTGCGAAGGCGCTTGACCGCATATATCGCAGAAAGCGCGATGTATGCGCCACCCTGGATGGGATTAACACTCTATGGGTGACGTAGAATTGGTCTCAGACTGTCGAGGCGCACGCCGCCACGCAGTGGCAGAAGATGAATAGCCGTGGGTGAAACCCACGGAATGCGGACCACAATCATCCCCCAGTAACCCCGGAGGGGTTGAACATTGCTCAACGCTCAATGGGCCTACCAAATCAGCTTCAACCCGAACTGAATCTCGCGTGAGGTGGTGGACGTGCCGGTAATCACCCCTGCTGAGGCGGAGGGAATCCCGGCCGCCGATGTAAACGCGATTAAGTTGGGCGTGTTGAAGTTAGGCCGGTTCAGAATGTTAAAAAACTCCGCGCGGAACTGAAGGCCCAGCGCCTCGGTGATTTTTGTATTTTTCAGCAGAGACAAGTCAAGCGTAGCAAGACCCGGACCGATTAAGGTGTCTCTTCCGAGGTTTCCATACGTGCCATTCGGAGGAACGATGAAAGCGTTGGGGTTGTAATACAGGTTGGGTCTTCCGGTAATCACCGCCCCATTGAACGCAGGGTTCAAAGACGGGCGCACAGGGTTGCGAGTGTCCCCGTTGTTCGAGGGATTGAAACTGAGTTGCGGGGTGAAAGGAAACCCGGATTGCAATGTAAGGATGCCGTTAAAACTCCATCCGCTGGCAATCGTATTGCTCCAGCCGCTGAGTCCACTCAGGAATCCCTTTCCCTGCCCTAGAGGAAGATCGTAGCTTCCATTGATTGCGGCCGCATTTCTGACGTCGAAAGTGGATAATCCCCAGTCGGCGCCCAGGTTGCCCGGATCCATCGCGAGGCCGGGAGCGTTCCCCGCCGCCGTGCCATTGAGTGAATCGCCATTATCGAGGCTCTTTGACCACGTATAAACGCCGCGCAAGGTCAGCCCCTTGCTGAAGCGGTGATTGAGGTCGAGCTCCAAGGCATTGTAGGAACTCGTTCCCTCGGAAAACCAGCTCCATGTATTCGCAAGCGCAGGATTAGCCAAGGGAGCGCCGGTTGGGTAATAGATCGTCCCGGAGGCCAATGTCGACGGGCAGGGCGCGGCAGGGCAAAGCGTGGGGAAAGGCTCATTGGCGTCCACACTCACAATTTCGTGGTAAGCATGGGAGCCTGCGTAACCGGCGCTCACCACCGTGTTGGGTGTGATTTGTTGTTCAATTTTGAAAGTGTAAGCTTCAACTGTAGGGGTGTACAGATTGGGCTGAACTCCAGCCGGCGTCACCTTTGCGCCTGCGGGCAGCGGCGAGCCCGGGGTGATCAAAAGCTGTGACACCGGAATGTTCTTGATGCTAAACGTGGTGTTAAATGGAGCATTCTGATCGAGCCGGTATCCCAAAGCGTCCTGCAGGTCATCGTAGAGACCGAATCCCACGCGAATCACCGTTTTGTCGAGGCCAAAAGGGCTCCACGCCAAGCCCACCCGCGGCTCGGGCAGAAATTTGGCATTGTTTACGGTGAAGGCCGAGTTCGCCACTTGCGGCTCGGTGTGGATAATCCCGTTGTTATTAAAGATGTAATTTGCTGCGCGCCCGTGAGCTTCATTCCAGCCGTTGGTAAACTCGTCGCGAAAACCTAGCGACAGCGTAAGGTTCGGCCTCAACCTCATGGCGTCCTGCGCGTAGAGCGCCCCCTCGATCGAGCGCCAGCCGAGCGGCGTGGGCGTGGGCACAGCCAGGAACGTGGTGACTGTTCCCTGGAGAAAGCTGGCGAGGCTCGAAAACGTGGCCTGCCCCCATTGAGTCAGCGCCAGGTTCTCATTTGAGCGCACCTGCTCGAACCACGCTCCCACGCTGATCTGGTGCAGGCCCCGCGTGAGCGAGAGATGGTCTTCGTAGGTGAAAAGGTTGCGGGCGATCCAGAGGTTGTTGCCGGTATTGCTTCCCGCCTGCGTGATCTGGCTGGTCGAGTTCGGCGAGGCGCTGCCGCCAATCACAATCGCCCCGATAGGATGGCCGGCCACAAAAGTCGGCGCGTTTACGCCAGGTTCCCCGGTGTAGTAGTAGCCGGCGCGGGAAAAACCGATGCGGGCGGTATTCACTGTGGTAGGCGAAAAGACGTGAGTTTCTTCGAGGCTCAGCACCTGCTCTCTCAGACTTTCAAGATCAGTGCTCAGCGGATTGGCCGTCGGCGTCACGTCGGCGCTATCATCGATCGTATAGACGCCGCTCAGCGAATCCGTTCCCGAAAAAATATGATCCAGCCGCGCAGTTCCGAAATCCTCTCGAACGGCTTGCCGCGGGTTGCTGAAGGCTTCCGCAATTCCACCGCCGAGCTCGGGACCATTCTCTACTGGCCATAGCGCGAGCAACGGCGCAACTCCGGGAGCAATCCCCACGTTGACCAGATTCCCATCCGTACCGGGGAGAAGCCCGTCGCGGGCGTTATTATCTGGAACCAGCGTCACGTCGCTAAGCCCCAAATGTTGGCGAAACCCTTCATAGGCGCCGAAGACAAACGTCTTGTTTTGCTGGATGGGGCCTCCCAGTGAGCCGCCAAACTGGTTTCGCTCAAAGGGCGGGATTTGCCCGTGGTCAAAAAAGTTTCGCGCGTCGAGGGCGCTGTTTCGTAGAAAGTCGAACGCCGTTCCGTGAAGCTGATTGGTTCCTGACTGCGTCACAATAGCTATTTGCGCTCCGGGGCGTTTGCCGTATTCGGCGCCATACATGTCCGTCAGCGCATTGAATTCCCGGACGGCGTCAACTCCAAGCAGCAACCCGCTTGTCCCGCCGGGCTGCATGTTGATTTCGGCCGCGCCGGTATACTCGATGCCGTTCAGCAAAAACAGGTTTTCTTGCGGCCGCCGGCCCGATGCGGCGAACATATTCCCAACGGTTGAATTGGAGACGCCCACTCCCCCCGTCTTTTCCGAAGTGTAGTTGACAATGCCGGGGTCAAGCGTCATCAGCTCATCATAGCTGCGTCCATTCAGCGGCAAGTCCTTCACCTGGCGTTCACCCACCAAACCGGCCGTCCCGGTGGTCGTGGCGCTCACCTCCGGCGCTTCGCCCGTCACCGTCAACTGTTGCCGCACTTCCCCAAGCTGCAGAGCAAAATCAACCAAGGCATCCTGCGCGACGGCAAGGGTGATCCCGCTATGCATTACGGACTGGAAACCACTCTTTGCAGCGGTCAGATCGTACTGTCCTACAGGCAGCGAGACGATGACATAGCGTCCATTACCGTCCGTGACCGCCGTGCGAGTCAAGCCCGTCTCGGCGTTCCTCGCTGTCACGGTAACATTCGGCAAGGCGGCCCCGGCTTGATCCCGTGCAATTCCTGAAATGGATGCAAAAACCTGAGCGTGGGCAGGCAGCGCCAGCCCCGTCAACCAGAGGAGCGCGCAAAAACCGAAAGTTGCGATTCCCTTTAGCCGCGAAAACATGATTGCCTCCATGCATAGTAAAAATCCCTCGACCCGCTCCCACACAAGACCGGCCTTTTTGCGAATGAGATGGAAAACGGCGTCTTAGGGTATTCCGTAATTTAAGGCGTACTCATCCCTTACACTTCTTCAACTAGAACAGAACCCAAATTTAAAAGTTATATGTTGATGAGTGGTATAAGTCAAGTTTAAGATTAAAACTATGCTTTTTAATGTCATAAACCGTATATTAAATTGGGCAGTGCCCTGTTGCCCACTCAAAACATCTATATTGATGGCATCCAGCCGCCGCGCTGAGATTACGCGGGCGGAATGAGTTTATGAGTGACAGACGCGGAGAACATTTACGCTCCGAACAAGGGATGTTGTTATTATTCCGGACGAAAAACGCGCAGCACGCTGGACAGGCTGGGTTACAATTCTTGATGTCGTGGCAGCAGAGTAGAGAAAAAATCCTCACGTAGGAGGGAACGATTGAAATCAGGAAAATCCGTTTTAGGCCGCTCGCTTTTTACTTCTGCCATCGCCGTCTTTTTCATCCTTGCATCATTGCCGGCTCAGGCCCAGACATTTCATAATTCCCCCGCATCGGTTGCTGGACTGAAAAATCCCTACTCGGGGCAGCAGAATGCTGAAGCCGGCCAGCAATTGTATCGGCAGCGGTGCGCTGCCTGTCATGGCCAGAATGCCCAGGGGATGGGCAACGTTCCTTCACTTGCCAGCGGAGCGACCCAGGCGGCGCAGCCGGGCGAGATTTTCTGGTTTATCACCCACGGCGACGTGGCGAATGGAATGCCGGCATGGGCAAGCCTGCCTGCGCAGCAACGCTGGCAAATTGTGGCTTATCTGAAGTTGTTGCGAGACCCTGAAATGGCGCGCCTCACCGCTCCCGGCGGCGCAGATACGGCTGGAAAATTGGAGGCGCCCGCGCCTAAGCCGCCGTTCACAGATTTCCGGTTCGAAAAGCCGGGGACGATTCGCAAGATCACCGTGCAAGACCTTCCCGCTCCCTTTGCGACTAAATCGGCGGGCAACGGTCCGCGCATTGTACCTCGCCCCGAGGACGCATGGCCGCAGGCTCCTGCGGGTTTCAAAGTCGGGCTATACACCACCGGACTTGATAACCCCCGCCTCATCCGTACTGCGCCCAACGGTGATTTCTTCGTCGCCGAAAGTGAGAGCGGCCAGATCAAGGTCTTCCGCGGCATCACGCCCGGGGGCAAGCCGGAGATTATCAGCATTTTTGCCAGCGGCCTCGACCGGCCATTTGGCATTGCTTTTTATCCTCTGGGGCCTAATCCGCAGTGGGTCTACGTTGGCAATACGAACTCTGTCGTGCGGTTTCCCTACAGGAACGGAGACTTGAAGGCGCGTGGACCTGCACAGCGGCTCGCGGATCTGCCGGGCAATAGAAACCACTGGACGCGGGATATTCGGTTTTCACCGGATGGCACGAAAATGTTCGTGGGTGTCGGCTCAGCCTCAAACGTGGACGACCCTGACACCCATCCGGCTGAGAAGGATCGCGCAGACATTCTTGAGTTCAACCCCGGCGGCTCGGACATGCGCATTTATGCGTATGGAATTCGAAACCCGGTGGGTCTTGCCATCAACCCGCAGACCGGTGAATTGTGGTGCTCAGTGAATGAGCGCGACGCGCTGGGCGATAACCTTGTTCCTGACTACATCACCCACGTGCAGCCGGGCGGCTTCTACGGCTGGCCTTGGTGGTACATGGGCGGCCACCAGGACCCCCGGCATGAGGGTAAACATCCTGAATTAAAAGATAAAGTCATCACGCCGGACGTGGTACTGCAGCCGCATAATGCCTCGCTCGAAATGACTTTTTATGAGGGCAAGCAATTTCCACACGAATATTATGGCGACATCTTCGCTTCCGAACACGGCTCCTGGAACAGGGCGATTCGCACGGGCTATGAAGTGATTCGCGTGCCGTTGCACCAAACCGGCCATGCCACTGGCGAATATGAAGACTTCCTCACAGGCTTTGTGCTTCCCAACGGAAACGCCTGGGGACGGCCTGTAGGCGTCACCGTTGCTCACGATGGGTCCTTGCTGGTCACCGATGACGGGTCAGGCTCGATCTGGCGAGTGACCTACACCGGAAAGTAGTATCGAAAAATCCTGGTTCGACAACCAAAACTCGCCGCTTATGAACGGGCAGAGACGGCGGTAAGCGCGGCCCGCAGCCGGCCGACGGCTTGAGGCATTTGCGCTGCCGGAGTACTCCCAAAGCCCAGGATGAAGCCCTGACGGGAAGTCTCGCCCAGGTAAGAAGGCGAAAGAGGCCATAGCCAGAGCCTCTCGCGCGCGGCGCTGGCCGCAATCTCCCGGTCGCGGAACCCCTCCGGCAGCGTGACCGCAAGGTGCATACCGGCTTCTGTTCCGTGCACTTCCATCGCTGGTCCGAACTCCTTGGCGATGCTGCTGACCAGCGCAGCTCGCCGTTCTTTATAGAGCAGCCGCATCCTCCGGACGTGACGGGCAAAATGGCCCGCGCGCATGAAGCTGGTAAGCACTTCCTGGTACAAGTAAGACGGAAAGATGTCCATCGCATAGCGGACCGCTATAAATCGGTCGAGCAGGTCGGGGGGAATAACGATGTAGCCGAGCCGCAAAGACGGGAATAAAACTTTACTGAAAGTCCCGATGTAGATCACACGGGAGTGATGGTCGAGCCCCTGCAACGACGCGACCGGCATACTCTCGTAGCGATACTCGCTATCGTAGTCATCCTCGATGATCCAAGACCCGGAGCTTTGCGCCCAATTGAGGAGTTGAAGCCGGCGCGAGGCGCTCATCGTTGTCCCGAGCGGATACTGGTGAGAGGGCGTAACATAGGCGGCTCGCGCCTTGCGGCGCCGCTTGATGCCAGCGGCCACATCCATGCCTTCACGATCAACAGGGACAGGTATGAGACGGCAGCCCGCGCCCGCAAACGCATTCCTCGCCAGCCAGTAACCAGGCTCTTCGACCCAGACGGCGCTTCCGGCGTCAAGCAGAACGCGGATAGTGATCTCGAGCGCCTGCTGGGAGCCTGAGACGATCATGACCCTTTGCGAATCGCAGCGCACTGCGCGCGCGGTGCGGAGATAAGTACAGATCGCGTCGCGGAACGCTTCAGAGCCAAGCGGATCGGCGTTTTGGAGCGCGCTGGCGCGCGGACTCCGGCTGTTGCGAGCCACAAGGCTCGACCACACCTGGAAGGGGAATTGGTCAAGCGCCGGCTGGTGCACGCCGAACGCTCCCCATCCGCGCGCCCAGGGAAGTCTTTCAAAGCGGGGAAGCAGCGAGCAGCGGCGCGCGACCGGACGCGGGCCAGAACCCACCTGAGCCGACTGCGCGGCCGGGGGAGCAAATGACGCTAGAGGGTCCTCCAGCGATCCCGACACGAACGTCCCCGCGCCCACGCGGCTCTCGAAATAGCCCTCGGCCAGGAGTTGCGCGTAGGCGTTGAGCACCGGGATGCGGGATATCCCTAGCTCGGACGCAAGATCTCTGGATGACGGTATCCGCTGGCCAGGACGCAGATCGCGCCGGACGATTGCGGCGCGATAACCATCATAGATTTGCTTGTGCAGTGGATTCGCGGCCGTACGGTCAACCGCAATCACCGGCAATATCCCCGCCGAAACATCGTTCATCCCCACATCTTAGTGGCTATAACGAAATCCCCGCAAGTGGTTATTGCCGCCGACCACTTCTTACTGTGAAATGGTGGGGTTATGAACTCAACTTTCATGGCGCAGGACGCAACATACGGCGCTGAAAACAGCGCAGCGCGCCAGTTTGCTCATCTCGGGCGCTTTCTGTTAGCGGCCCCGATGATCCTTTTCGGCGTTGACCACTTCATCTTTGCCCCCTTCGTGGCAACTATCGTCCCTCCCTGGATCCCCTGGCGCTTGTTTTGGGTATATTTTTGCGGGGTCGCCCTGTTCGCGGCTGGCCTAAGCATCATTGTCAAAAGGCAAGCGCATCTCGCAGCGGCTTTGTTGGGGACGATGATCC